>JAGHTQ010000105.1 GCA_018065295.1 Candidatus Colimonas fimequi
GAGAACTTATCAGTTAAGCTGACATTCGACAGAGATATGGCTGGTCTTGATAAGGCAGGCAGAGATGCTAACGCTAAGGAAATGGCACTGACAGACCCTAAGGGCAAGAAGATTGCTATCAAGGCATACTACAGTAAGGACCACGCTAATCAGGTAATCATTCTTTCAGACAGAAGCGGCAAGGACGCTAACTTCCGTTTTGACGATAACACAGAATATACACTGACACTTGGTGAAAACTTCGCTTCATCAGATGGTTCAACTCTTGGAACTCCAACTACAATCTCATTCACAACTCTTAACCAGAAGAGATCAATGATGATCTACATGGGTCTCATGGTAGTTATGATGGGTGGTATGGTTGTATTCACAACTAGAAGCGCTAAGAAGCAGATGGAGAAGGATGCTCAGGAACGCGGCGAGTACGTACCAGTTAACCCTTATAAGGAAGCTAAGAGAACTGGCAGACCTGTTAAGGAAATCATCGAAGAAGAAGCTAAGAAGAAGGCTAAGCACGATGCAGCTCTTGCTAAGAGACGTGAAGCTGAGAAGGCTATCGAAGAAGAACTTAAGGCTGAAGCTAAGAAGTCATTTAACAAGAGAGTAGCTGTTAGAAGACCTATCTCAGCAGCAGGTTCAGAATACAAGGTAACAGTTGTTAAGCCAGAACCTAAGAAGGCTAAGAACACTAACCCTAAGGGCCAGACTGGCAAGCAGAAGAACAAGAATAAGAAGAAGTAAGGCGAGAGCCTTGAAACAAGGAGCGATGCCCGAACTAAAGTTCCGGCACACGCGAAATTAAAAACTAAGGTGAGCCTGATGGCTCACCTTTTTCTATATGAAGCTGCTACTGCAGCAGATTGGAGAATACAATGAAGGAAATTACAATTCAGGCATTCGCTAAGATCAATCTTTCACTGGACGTCAAGGGCGTTCTGGATAACGGCTATCACATCGTTGAGATGGTCATGCAGCAGATTAGCCTCCACGATGATATCACGCTGACCTGGCAGCCTGCTATGGGGTCTGACCCCGGTACTGGAAATAGTACATTAGAGATTAAGCTGACAACAACTCGCGGGGATCTGCCAAACGATAGAGGCAACCTGGCGTACAGAGCAGCTGAGCTGATGAATGAGGAATTCCCACAGGGTGGCGGCACACTGACAATTCACATCGACAAACACATTCCTGTAGCTGCAGGTATGGCTGGCGGCAGTAGCAACTGTGCGGCTGTACTTCATGGAATTAACCAGCTTTGGGGACTGGATCTGAGCGTTGCTATGCTAAATAAGCTGGGTGCTAAGCTGGGCTCCGACGTTCCTTTCTGCGTTATGGGGCAGGCGGCAGCCTGTGAATCTCTGGCTAGCCTTAAGGACGATCCTCTGGCATGTCACTGCGCTCTGGCAACTGGTACAGGAACAGACCTGATGCCAATTCCAGGCCTTGATGCTTTCGTTGCACTGAGCAAGCCACCAATCGCAGTTTCTACCCCTGAAGTTTATAGAGGAATAGATGAAATTGAAATTCCTGCTCACCCTAATAACGACGAATTAATTCTTGGACTAAAAGAACAACATAATGATATGATCTATAAAAATATGGTCAATGTCCTTGAAAATTACACGCTTAAGGTGTATCCTAATGTTGTGTATACAAAGGACACAATCCAGAAATTGGGACCTTCAGGCCCAACTCTTATGAGCGGCAGCGGCCCGACAGTTTTCGCGATCTGCGAAAACAAGGAGGAGGCCGACGAAATAGCATCGAAGATGCTAGAGGTAAATGCGGAGAGCTTCAGCGTCCGCACTACTATAGGCTAATCGCCGAACACTTTTTTGCATTATTTTTTTCGTTACAATACGTATTCCGAAGGGAGTATATAAATGTTGAATTTTGATATCCAGAACCATAGACCTCTCAGAGAAATGGTTTATGAAGAACTTAAGATGCAGATTCTGACTGGTGCTATCATTCCTGGCACTAGAATGATGGAAGTTGAACTGGCTGAGCAGATGGGCGTTAGCAGAACTCCTATCAGAGAAGCCATCCGTAAGCTGGAGAAGGAGGGTCTGGTTACTATCAGACCTCGCCGCGGTGCTTACGCTTCATCAATTAATACAGACGATATGCTGGACATTCTGGAAGTTCGTCAGAACATGGAAGGTCTGGCAGCTTATTTCGCAGCTTCAAGAATGACTCCAGATCAGCTGGACGAGCTGAAGGCGCTGTCAGCTAAGTACAACGAAGCTGTTCTCGACGGCGACATGGAAGCAATGATCGAATTCGATACTAAGTTCCACAGAGCAATCGTTGACTCATGCAACAACAAGATCCTTGTTCAGATGATCGAGCAGCTGCAGGAACTGGTTCTTAGATTCAGATACATCTACTACGATTCATTCAAGAGAGCAGAGAACATGCCTGAAGAACACCAGGCTATCGTTGATGCGATCACTCGTGGTGATGAAGACGCTGCAAGAAGCGCAGCTGATGTTCATATCGACAGACTTAAGACTCTTATTGCTACTGAGGGCGTTCCTGGATTCCCTCCAAGCGAGACAAGATAGGATATGGTGGCCGGCCTCAAGCCGGCCTTATTTTTTCGCGGATTTACAGGCGCGAAACAGACAAGAAGGTACAGTTTAATGAGCAAATTCAGTTCCCTATCACCTAAGCAAAAGGCTATGCTCCTCATGGTCATCACCGCCATGATGTGGAGCATCGGTGGTATTTTCATCAAGTTAATATCCTGGCACCCACTGATGATCTCGGGTGCCCGCGGCATCGTGTCCGCCTCGGTACTCGGCGGATATATGGTGTATAAGAAGATCCCTTATAAACTTTGCAAAGAATCCGCAGGGGCTGCCATCGGCCTGGCGGCATCAGCGACGTTTTTCGTAATCGCTAACAAGCTGACTACTGCTGCCAACGCCATCGTGCTCCAGTACTCGGCGCCGATTTTTATCCTGCTGATTACTGCGATTATTCTCAAGCGCGCCCTCAGCCGCCGGGAGATTATCGTCGTTGGAATCACAATGATCGGCATCGTCCTCTTTTTCCTGGACCAGCTGTCACCGGGCAACATCTTGGGCAATTTCTTCGGCATCCTTGCCGGTGTTTTCCTTGCCCTCATGTTCGTTTCCATGGGTGAAGGCGGCGACGACGATTCCATCCGCATGAGCGGAATCTTCATGGCTCACGCCCTGACCGCTGTTATCGGTCTGCCAATCGGTCTCTATTTCACAATGACCGCAGCAAACGCTGCCGGCACCGGCTCGGTTAACGGTCTTGGCATCGCGCCAATTGAAATCGTTTATGTTCTCATCCTGGGCATTTTCCAGCTGGGAATTCCATACGTGCTCTACGCCATCGCGTCAAAAGACTGCCCTCCTCTGGCTTGCTCTCTTATCGGCATGCTGGAGCCACTGTTCAATCCAGTCTGGGTAGCCATTTTCGTCGGCGAACTGCCTGGCATGTTCGCCCTCATTGGCGCCGTAATCATCATCGCGACTGTCACCTGGTGGTGCATTAGCGATGCGCGGGAGTAAGCCGCGTTGCGCGAGCGAGCAGACGCGTTAGTCCTATGACCTGACGTTGCTGCCTTTGCGTGGGGCTCGGGCGGACGAAAATTGACAGTACTTCACCCCTATGGTATAGTTGGTGCAGTGAATTTGGAAGAAAGGAGCAGGCTCGATGCTTATCATCAAAGAAGTCGAATACGCAATTCGCATAATTGAAGAACTTTACAAGAACGGGCCGCTGCCTGCCACTGAAATCTCTCAGCGCAAGGACATTCCTTCTCCGTTCATTTACCGCGTGCTCAAGAAGCTGGAAGCTGAGGACATCCTGGAGATCAAGCGTGGTCCTAAGGGCGGCTACAAGCTGAAGGCCGACTGCAACCAGCTGACACTTTACGACGTAATCTGCGCGTTCGAGAATACTTTTCTTGTAATCGAATGCATGCGCGCCGGCTACGACTGCAGCAACAACAGCAACCTGGATTGCTGCATGCACCGTGAATACGCCACTATCCAGAGCGTCCTGCGAACAGAATTTCGCCGAAACTCCTTAGCATCCCTCTTCAGCGACGATGCCTGCGAGGATTGCTCTATCGAAATCGACGAGTCAACTATCGAGGCGATGAAGGATGCGCTTAAGTAGTTTGCTTAGCGAACACGTCATGACGGCTTCGTCATGTTTTAAGCTTTCGCTTCATCTATAACATGAACATTTACCGCTATCAACTTGCGCTGCTGGCGGTTTTTTATTGCGCTCATGGCGGTGGCTTCGCGCCCGCGGACCACTCCCTTTCCAGCGACTCGCCCCATCACTCACTCCCGTTTCATTACATCTACGGTCACGTTCATTACAACCAGGCGCCAACCCTATTGCAATGCCTTCCCACCGGTGTTAGCCTATGGCAAACAACCATACATTTTGGCATTTCACACAAGGAGGTATTCGTGGGAACAACCATTTTCGAACTGAACGACTTTTATCGCCGCCGCATCGAGCTGATGCTGAAGCTGGAGATTTTGAGGGAGGATGAACTGGGGATAAGTGACGAAG
>JAGHTQ010000240.1 GCA_018065295.1 Candidatus Colimonas fimequi
CAGTACCGGTGCCATTGTTGATACGACACACTACATAATCTTCTTCATTCTGTACCTCCTAATATTCCCTCTTCTCTCAGCTTGTCTACGCACTGGCGAAGGGCCACCAGGCCTTCCTGAGCCAGGTCCATTTCCTCCGCGAGCAGTATTGCGGTAGCGATACTGATTCGGGTGTCTAGCTCAGACCTTTGCGCGGTTAGCTGGGAGATTTGTCGTGAGATTATGGATGATCGGCTCTCGCTGCTGTCCAGAAGCTGGCCGATTTCGTCCACACTGAACCCAACCTGACGGTAAAGCATGATCAGCTGCAACCTGCTGATTGCGGCGTCATCGTAGAGCCATTCACGGCGACCCTCCGACTTCTTCAGCGTCGGCTTAAGCAAAAGTTTCTCGTCGTAATAGCGCAGCGCTTTTTCTGTTGTTCCCGTGAGGCTGGTTACCTCTTTAATAGTCTTGTATGGCATAACTTACCTCTTATGATGAATATACATCTCGCCCTTGTGGCGAAGTCAATGCCATATTGGAAACACTATCGTCTTGTTTGGATGTCCGGTTCGGATATCCAGTTCGGATCTTCGCTACCACCTTTCCTAGCTTGGCATTGACCGTGGTGCCACGGTGCTTCCTATAAGAGGGGCTGTTTTTTTCGCGAATAAAAAAATGCCCAAGCAAATTGGGCATTTCTAATAATTGCAATGTATATTATTTCTCCAGTCCCCTAACGCACTGGCAAAGTGCTTCCGCCAGCTGACTGTGCTGTGCTGGTGATAAGTGAAGCTGGTCCTTGTAGTCCGGCTCGATGATCTTGGCAGCGTCCAGGAACGCGCAGCCGTTTCTGTCGGCTACCGCCTTGTAGTACTTGGAAAATTCCTTGGACTTGGCTACAGACGCGTCATCAAATTCATTTCCAAAGAATGACGATGCGATCTCACCACCCAGCTCCGGAGGAGAAACCAGAATAATGTTCGGAGTGAGAATCTCCTTGCTCTTAGTGAAGGTAATCACTTCCTGAACCAGGCGTTCAGCACCCTTAGCAATATCTTCTGCGGACGCATTGTACATAAACTTCAGGTCGTTGGTACCCAGCATGATAATCAGGATATCAACGGGCTTGTGGGAATTAATGCACGGCTTAAGATAGTGCAGGCCTTCCTTCCAAGGTTCGTCCGGCTGCACGAATACAGTAGTTCTGCCGTTGCAGCCCTCTTCGACTACATCGTAGTCAGGACCCAGCATCTCCTGCAAAATCCCCGGCCAGCGAAACATCTTAGGATATCTGCCCCAATCATCTGGATTAAAGCCATGTGTATTAGAATCGCCGTAGCAGACGATTGTCTTCATATCTGAACCTTTCATTTATTGACCTCCGTTGCATGGATATTTGATAATCCGATCATGTCTACTCAATTATACCTCATATTTATGGGTGGTGGCATAAACATATTGTTGTTGGCGGGGATAGTTGGCCCGGGTCGGTTGGGTTGCCGGCGCGGGCCAGGCAACATGTGATAAGCAACTATCAGCGTTTTGCGTAAGAATTAATGGTGAAACGATGACTTCAAACAGCGGCTGAGCGATAGTCATCGTTTTGACATGAAACTACGTTCAAAACGATGACCCAAATCAGGTCTCAAACATGGAACAATCTATACGTCAGCGATTAGGCCGCGCAATCGACCGAATTCGCTGATTGTTAGCGGCTGACTGGCACGTGATCCTTTTGCAAAATAAAAAAGTCAGCGTTTTGCCGTCATATTTCGACAAAAACGCTGATAGTTGGTTATTGAATATAAATACCGCCGATATATGGTACTGTGCTTCGCGCTATTTAATTGTTCTACCGAACTTGTATGCTGCTTCTAATGCTTCAGGCTTCTGCTTCACATCGCCAACCTCCATAAGGTTACCTATGAGCAGCTTGCCGTAGTTAGTGTAATCCATTCTCTCGCAAAAACCATCCCAGTAGTGGTTAATCAGCTGGAAGTTAGCATCAGATTCTTCCTCTGCAGGCATCATAAGACATGCTTCCTTGTGCTGCAGATAGTATACATATGCAGGAACTGATGGATCTGGAGATTCGCCTTCCATTGTTGCGAAGAGTCTGTCAATAACAGCCTTAGTCTGGGCGTTAAAATTCCAGAAATAAAGTGGAGTTGCGAAAACAACAACATCACATTCGTTGTAATATTTATAAACTGTGTCCATATCGTCCTTCTGGCAACATGGGCTTGAAGTATTCTGTGCGTTACCTCCAAGGCATCCAACGCATGGGTGAATGTTCATTCTTGCCACATCGCAAACGTTAACGATATTGCCACCTTCTTCAGCGCCTCGCACGAATTCTTTTATCATTGCCACTGTATTGCCATTAGGTCTTGGGCTTCCATTTAATACAAGTACTTTCTTCATATATATATCTCCTTACATATCTCCTGGATATTTGATAATCCAATTACATCTACTCAATTATACATCATATTTATGGATAGTGGCATAAACATATTGTAGTCAGCAGGGATAATTGGTGCGGGGATAATCCGAGCAAATAAAAACACCCAAACTGATTGGGCATTGCTAATATTTGTATTGTGGTGATATAATATAGCCAATAGAGGGATTACCGTTTTAGCCTGCGGTTCCCCCTTGTATGGGTGACCGTCAGCTATGACGGTCTTTTTTATTGTTTGATCAGTTTAGCACTAATCCCAATACCCCAATGATAACTAACAATATATCGCAGATTTCCTGCAAGGTCAGTTTCATGGGTAGCCTCCTTTCTCAAGGGGCAAACCGTCTTAGTAATCCCGTACGATAATGATAAGGCTTGTTTTTAAAAATGTCAATATTTTCCATTTTGATAATTGGTGAAACTTACCTACCCGCACATATAGCAAAATCGGCGGGAGAACCCGCCGACATGCTCAAATTTTACCAATTATTTCAATTACACGAGGTATAATGACATTTACCTAAACAACAACTATATATAAGCACTATTCCTATGACCAGACAATAAAAGTGAAAGAAAAAGAGGTAGGATATAAAAGAAAATACAATGGCTGTCTGGTCATTTAAGTGCGTTCTTAACTTGTTTTATCCTTAACTACATTCTGATTATCGCACATGCATAGTACCCAAAATGTCCCTTAAACAAAAAACCAAGGAACCGCAATTCCTTGGTTTTAATATTTTCAAATTAAGTTTGGTTTACTCAGCCTCACCCTGCATTGGTACGAAGCAATCGTTTGCCATCTCTACCAGCTTGTCCTGAGTGCAGCCAGTATCCATTGTCATTGTATAAAGGATTCCAGGTGCAACATCGATCCATGTTACTAAACCGCCGTCTTCATCGTTCTTAAGGAAGAGACCGTCTCTATTCTGAATATCTACGTAAGAACCTTCTTCCCATGAAGTGCTGATGTCATCGCCTGCCAGTTCGATACCAACGTTATCGTTTTCTGCTACTGCTGTTTCAAGATCTTCACCTTCTGCTACTGTGCCATCCTTGCGAGTTCCGATGTCTGTTGCATTTGTGAACTGAGCTCTGTAAACATAAGTTGCACCATCAAATGTGAATGTAGCTTCAGCATACTGAACATCGCCTTCACAATATGCGTACTGGATTGAGTCCGCACCGTTTGGAGCCTCAAGGCTGATACCTGAGTTAGTTACCATTTCTTCCTGGCTGCAAACCTTAGTGTGTGATTCAGTTTTTGTTGTTGAGACATTTGACTCAACAGTACAACCTGTTGCAAATACTAATGACATTACCATTACTGCTGCAATTGCAATACTAAATAATTTCTTCATAATGTTCCCTCCAAAGTTTTTACTTATCTACCTGCACTGAATATACACTGGATTTATTATAAGTTCAATCGTATGAAGAGCTTTTAAGTAATTTCTTATACTACTTTTAACGCTTTGTTAACTTGGCTTTTTACTCCTCATCATCAAACCCAAACGCAGCATCAAGCGGACTGCGTCCACTGAGGATCGTGTAGTCTGCCGGGTTGAGCCCGCGGGCTATCAGAACGTCTTCTGTCAAAGTATTCAACTTCCTGAAGTCGTCATTATCGTCAGCCCAGATGTCGTCATCTTCTTCGTCGAAGTCGTCGTAGTCTTCATCGAATTCGTCCTCGTCGAAGTCTTCGAAGTCTTCATAACCTTCAGCCCAATCTTCATCTTGATCCTCATCACCCGCGATTACCAGCTCACCAGATGCCAGGCCTTCGAAGATTGTTGCGATATGCTTCAAATCCTCGGCTACCTGCTCAAGGCCAGAAGTATCAAAGTTGATTTCAGCTGATACAGATTCTTCCGCTTCACTTGAACTTGAGTACCAATATGGATATGAATTATGTGGCTTAAGTGGATCTAATGCAGTAAACACATCACCGCATGCCTCTACCATATACTCATATTCCTTCATGCTCCTTGGACGCGCCTGGGCAATAGACTCGATGAATTCAAGATACGTTCCGAAATCATCTCCGTCTCCCCTATTAGGATTGGTACACATCAGCTGAAAGTACTCAATGAAGTTTTCCAGTGG
>JAGHTQ010000209.1 GCA_018065295.1 Candidatus Colimonas fimequi
GTACAGAGAGTTCCAGCAACTGAGTCTTCAGGTAGAATCCATACATCAGCAGCTACAGTAGCTGTACTGCCAGAAGTTGACGACGTAGAAGTACACATCGATCCTAACGATGTAAGAGTTGACGTATACAGAGCATCAGGTAATGGTCGTCAGTGCGTTAACACTACTGACTCAGCGGTTAGACTGACTCATATCCCATCAGGCCTGGTTGTAACATGTCAGGACGAGAAGGACCAGCATAAGAACAAGGACAAGGCGTTCAAGGTTCTCAAGGCTAGACTTTACGACATGGAGCTGCAGAAGCAGCAGGCTGAAATCGCAGGTGAGAGAAAGAGTCAGGTAGGTTCAGGCGACAGATCAGAACGTATCAGAACTTACAACTTCCCACAGGGTAGAATTTCAGATCACAGAATCGGCATGACAATCTATAAGTTAGACAGCTTCCTGGACGGAGACATCGACGAAATCATCGATGGCCTCATCACAAGCGACCAGGCAGAAAAGATGAAGAACTTATAATGAAGACTAGAATTTTTAGCACAACAACAGAAGATATTAAAGAAGCTGCGCGAATTATCGCATCAGGCGGACTGGTAGCCTTCCCAACAGAGACCGTTTACGGTCTGGGTGCGGATGCCATGAATCCTGAAGCGGTTGCCAACGTGTACGCGGCTAAGGGCAGACCAAGCGATAATCCAATGATCGTGCATATCGCATCGATCAAGGATATGCAAAGGTTGACAGAGAACATCACTGACGACATGCGCGTCCTCATGGACGCCATCTGGCCAGGTCCCCTGACCATGGTTGTTAACAAGACCGAAGCGGTTCCATACAGAACCACAGGTGGTCTTGAGACAGTGGCTGTCAGAATGCCGGCTAATGAAGCGGCCCTTGCTCTCATCAGAGAGTCAGGCTGTCCTATAGCAGCGCCAAGCGCCAACATATCAGGAAGACCAAGCCCTACTAGAGCGGCAGACGTTATATTTGATATGGATGGACGCATCGAAGGCATCATCGCAGGCGAAGATTGCCAGGTGGGAATCGAGTCAACAGTTCTCGATATGACTGGTGAAGTTCCTACTATATTAAGACCAGGTATCGTGACAGCTGAGAAGCTGGAAGAAGTTCTGGGCAAGGCAGTCGAATATGATAAGGCTTTATTCCAGAAGGCGGGAGATGCAGATTTCAAGCCTAAGTCACCTGGAATGAAATATAAGCACTATGCTCCTAAGGCGGACATGGTAATCCTGTCCGGAAGCAGAGGCAATGTCGAAGCGGAGATCGAGAGAATCCGCTCTGACAAAGAAGCCGCAGGCGTTAAGACCGGCGTCATCCTCTTCGAGGATAACGGGTTTGAAGAGGCGGCACATGACCTCTTTGCAAGATTAAGAGACATGGATGAAGCGGGAGTGGACCTGATAATTGCAGGGGCACTCAGCACAGACAATCAGGTTGGTTTCGCCGTAATGAATAGAATGGTGAAATCGGCAGGCTACAACATTATTGAAGTCTAGAGAAGGAGAGAAGACATGAAGATTGCAGTAGCAAGTGACCACGGTGGTTATCAGCTTAAGGAAGTAGTCAAGAAGTATCTTGAGTCAAGAGACATCGAAGTTATCGACCTGGGAACTAACTCTGAAGAATCTGTTGATTACCCTAAGTTCGGACAGGCTTGCGGCGAAGCGGTTGTAAGCGGTCAGGCGGACAGAGGTATCGTATGCTGCGGTACTGGTATTGGTATCAGCATTGCTGCTAATAAGGTTCAGGGCGTTAGATGCGGCCTTTGCACAAGTGTTGAGATGGCTGAGCTTACTCGTAAGCACAACAACGCGAACATCTTAGCAATGGGCGGCAGAACAACTAGCGATGAGCTGGCTCTGGAGATTACAGCGGCATTCCTGGACACAGAGTTCGAGGGCGGCAGACACAAGAGAAGAACTGACATGTTAGACAACATGTAGTTGTGAGTTTATGGCGATTTAAACGGGGCGGCTGGAAGGACAGCTGGAAGCTCCCGATTAAATATAAAATTGGTTATTAATTGAAATGATTTTTTAAATTAAGAAAGGAAGGAAATCATGGGCAAAGTATACGTATTCGATCATCCACTTATTCAGCACAAGACAGCACTTATCAGAAAGACTGAAACAAGCGTTAAGGATTTCAGACAGCTGACAATCGAAATTTCAAGACTGATGGGTTATGAAGCATTCAGAAACCTGGAACTGGAAGAAGTAGAAATCGAAACTCCAACGGAACCTACTACAGTTAAGATGCTCAAGGGAGAAGATATTGCTATCGTTCCTATCCTGAGAGCTGGCCTGGGCATGGTTGATGGTATCCTCGACCTGGTTCCAAACGCTAAGGTTGGATTCGTTGGTCTCTACAGAGATCCTGAAACTCATGAACCTGTTGAATATTACTGCAAGCTGCCAAACGACATCGACAAGAGAGAAGTATTCGTTCTGGACCCAATGCTCGCAACTGGTGGTTCAGCAGCTGCTGCTATCGACTTCGTTAAGGCTAAGGGCGCTAAGAACATCACTTTCATGTGCATGATCGCTGCTCCAGAAGGTATCGAAGTTCTTCAGGAAAAGCATCCTGACGTTGACATCTACATCGCAGCTAAGGACAGAGCACTGAATGATCACGCTTACATCCTGCCAGGTCTTGGTGATGCAGGCGACAGAATTTACGGCACTAAGTAGTGCACGAAAGACATAAAATAAAGGAGAGTTACTAGAAATGAATTTTGATTTCATACCAGACAATGTAAGTCAGTATGACAACGTCTATGACGTTCTCAAGGAGAGAGGTTTCATCGAACAGTCAACTAATGAAGATAAGGTTCGTGAACTTCTGCAGAATGAGAAGGTTAAGTTTTATATCGGTTTTGACCCAACTGCAGACTGCCTGCACGTAGGTCACTTCATGCAGGTTATCATCATGATGTACATGCAGAAGTTCGGTCACACACCTGTAGTTCTTATCGGTGGTGGTACTGGTCACGTTGGCGACCCTTCAGGTAGAAGTGATATGCGTCAGATGATGACAACAGAAACTATCGAAGAAAACTGCCAGGCATTTAAGAAGCTGTTCGATAAGTTCCTGGACTTCGACGACGAGTGGAAGTACGAAGGTAACAACGGCGTATATGCTCCAGGTCACGAGAACAAGACTCCTGAAGCTGGCAAGGCTATCGCTGTAAACAATGCTCACTGGATTCTTCCAATGAACTACATCGAATTCATCAGAGAAGTTGGTGCTTGCTTCAACGTAAACACTATGCTTCGTGCTGAATGCTTCAAGCAGAGAATGGACCGTGAAGGCGGCCTGACTATGCTGGAACTGAACTACATGCTTCTGCAGAGCTACGACTTCATGGTTATGGCTCGTGACTTCGATGTTAAGATCGAATTCGGCGGCAACGACCAGTGGTCAAACATCATCGGTGGCGTAGACCTTACTCGTAAGATGACAGGTAAGGAAGTATACGGCATGACATTCTCACTTCTGACTAACTCAGAAGGTAAGAAGATGGGTAAGACTCAGAAGGGTGCTCTGTGGCTCGACGCTGCTAAGACTTCACCTTATGAGTTCTATCAGTACTGGAGAAACGTTGGCGATGCTGACGTTGAGAAGTGCCTGAGAATGCTCAC
>JAGHTQ010000011.1 GCA_018065295.1 Candidatus Colimonas fimequi
CTACAGACAATAAAAAGGTCAGTTGTTAAACTGACCTAGAGAAATGTGTTGAGATGTGTGTGTAGTGTATGTATAAATAATGCAAATTATTATGGCCGAAACTTTTATCCGGTATATGATACAAAGGGGTTCGTACCAATGAATGATTGTAAGGTGATTATATGATTACGCCCTGGGAAATGCAATAGAGTTAAGTGAAAGATAAACTATTCTTAATACGGATTATAGATTCTTAAGGAGATTGCGGAGTTGTTGTCAATTATTGAACATAATATTCTCAAATGTGTATAAGCAAAACTTATAAGGCGATAAAGCATTTGTATTGGGAAATATCTCCAATTAGTGTTAGATTATATTTAACAACGGCAATGGATTAACTTGGATTAAACGGATTAAAGGAGGAGACTTAAATGGCAGTATGTTTAGTATTTGTAGCAGTACTCGCAGTAATCGTAGGCGCATCACTGTACTTCGCATAATCAATTATTAATAACAGAGAACAAAGGCTCAAGAGCTAAAAGCTCTTGGGCTTTTTTTGTGGTATAATTACTGCATACGAGTATCACGGCTGTGATAATTACAACTCGGGAGGAGATAATAAATGTCAAATAAGAAAACAAGAGCAAGTGAAACCAACGCTAAAGCTATTGAAGCGAAAGCTAAGAAGAAGCTTAAGATAGTAGCAGGATTAACAGGTGTTATTTGCCTGGGTATTATTATACTTGGCCTTTGGTCAACAGGAATCTTCACGCCTGATACTAAGTGGGATGCAGAGAGAACTGACTACAAGATTGCTAATGCTGATTACAGCCTGTCTAATTCATGGGAAGCTGAGAAGCAGGAAGAGAATAGTCAGAAGTACGTATACGAGGACATGACCCTTACTGCAGGCAGCGGTGATGTTTCTGAATATGATGAGTTCATCAGTCAGTTTAGCGGCTCAGGCGTGAACCAGTCTATTGGTGAACAGGCCATGGTAGCTAATTATGAAACTAATGAAATTGAGATTAGCGGCTGTGAGGCAATGGAAGCTAATTACGTTGATAAGCAGGATAACAAGGAAGTAGCAAGACATCTTCTCATCATCAAGGCGAAGGATAAAACAGTTACTCTTTACTGCACAATCAAGAATGATAAGACTTCAATTGCTGAATACGAAGCAATTAAGGATTCAATCAGTATTAAATAAAATAGGAGCACCAGTTGGTGCTCCTTTATTGTGCCTATTTTATTTCTCGTTAACCAGCTTACCAGTCATGTGTTCGATGTGAATTGCGATCAGCTGAACTCTGTCGATGTCGTTGGCCATTTCTACGTCCACTTCTTCCTTCGTTGGGTAGTACTTCTCTGCCAGTGCGCGAGTCTTAACTGAAGTTAATTCCCTATCCTCTACCAGCTCTGCCTTACCGAATAAAACTACGCTTGTAACATTCCAAGCCCAGTCGCCATCCTTCTGGAAGCCAGTGTTCCAAGTAGTGAAGCAAACCTTGTCACATGCTTTAATAGCATCAATCTTGTGACCTTCCTTAGCAGCGTGAAAATAAATAGCGTTATCTTCTTCGTCATAATAGAAGTCAAGTGGAATACCATATGGGTATCCGTTATCGCCGATCATGCTCATTACGCCGCGAGCTTCTTCTCTCAGAACCTTCTTGCATTCCTCGGCTGAAACCTGCTGCTTAAATCTTCTCATTTCTCTAAACATAGTTAATCCTCCATTTGCTAGTTATTTATAGAATTTCTTGAGATAGTCGATAAACTTAAGAATATCTTTCTGCAATACATAATCCTTTTTGTAGATTATATAAAACTTTCGAGTCATTTCAAAACCCGGAACAGGGAAAATCAAAAGTCGTTTCTCTTTCTCCATATCCAGTGCAGCCTTGTGGGAAATAAGCGAAACACCCATGTTTCCGGCAACCAGATTCTTAGTCGCTTCAGGGTCGTTGACCCTTGCAACGATGTTAAGATCCGACTCGCTCATGTTAAGGTCATTAAAGAGTTTGTCCGCTCTCTTCTCACCGCTGGTGCCTGATTCTCTAATGATAATTGGCTCCTTGAGAAGTTCTCGTACGTCCAGTGTAGCGTCTGTCTTCAGCTTAAGGAAGTGTTCGTTTACCGGTGTAATGATGACCATGCTGTCCTCATAGAAGGGAACGCAGTTCAGCTTATCATTTTCGCAAAGGGTACCCGTGAGTCCAATAGAACAGCGATCTTCCAGTACGTCTCGTACTACATCATCGCTGTTACTCTGACGGATAGTGAAGTAGGCGTTAGGTTTGATGCTGCTGAATCCTGGCAGCACTTCCGGAAGCACGTATGTTGCAGGAAGAGTTGACGCGCTGATGCGAATAATCGTATTCTCGTTTCCTGACCAACGTTCTATGAGACCATCGCGAAGGCTAAGAATGTTAGTAGCGCATTCGAAGAATTCATTACCGCGAGGTGTCAGTTCAAGGTGCTTAGATGATCTGATAATCAGTTTCGATTCCAGTTCTTCTTCCAACAATTTAATATGTGTACTTATAGTTGGCTGTGATATGAACAGCTTCTCGGCAGCTACTGAGAAACTCTGATATTTGGCCACAGCCACGAATGATTGAAGTTGTTTAAAGTCCATAATATTAACCTTCTTAATAATGATAGGGGGTTGATACATATATTCTACCACATGCATCAAGATTGTTAATACATATATTATATGCATTGATATTTTAAGATGGACTATAGACACAATCCGATATATCATTTTATTAGGAGGAGTTTGATATGAAGCTTATTAAGACGGAAGATGCAGTAGGACACGTTCTCTGCCATGACATAACACAGATTATCAAAGGCGTTACTAAGGACGCCGTGTTCAGAAAAGGCCACGTGGTTAAAGAAGAAGATATTCCAGTTCTTCTTAGCGTAGGCAAGGAGAATCTGTACGTGTGGGAGAAGGATGACAATCTGCTGCATGAGAATGAAGCGGCAGAGATTCTCTATGCTATTTCTGCTGATGAAAACATGCACGGAAGTGATATCAAAGAAGGCAAGATTGAACTGATTGCTGACGTTGATGGAGTCCTCATGATTGACCGTGATAAGCTTCGCAAGATTAACTCTCTAGGACAGATGATGATTGCCAGCAGACACGGGGGATTCCCTGTTAAGAGAGGGGATAAGCTGGCAGGAACACGAGTAATTCCCCTGGTAATTGCCAAGGAGAAGATGGAAGAAGCCAAGAGTATTGCTGGTGACGAACCGATCTTCAAACTGGCACCATATAAGCTTCGAACAGCTGGTGTTGTGACTACAGGAAGCGAGGTTTTCAAGAATCGTATTGAGGATACCTTCACCCCTGTTATCGTAGAGAAGCTGGCTGAATACGGAATAGAAATGACAATGCACGCTATATGCTCAGATGACCATGAGGATATAACTGCTGAGATAAATAAGATGCTGGAAGCAGGGGTAGACATGATCCTTTGCACAGGTGGCATGAGCGTTGATCCTGACGACAGAACTCCACTTGCAATTAAGAACGCGGGAACTGACATCGTGACATACGGAGCACCAGTGCTCCCAGGAGCAATGTTCCTGTTATCTTACAAAGGTGACGTGCCTGTAATGGGACTTCCAGGATGCGTAATGTATGCGCGCAGAACTATTTTTGATTTGGTGCTTCCGAGGGTAGCAGCAGGCGTTAAGATTTCACAGAAGGATCTGGCGGGCCTTGGAGAAGGAGGACTTTGCTTGTCATGTGAGCAGTGCACATATCCTAACTGCGGATTTGGAAAGGGTGTGTAGGGAATGAGTGAATTCACACATTTTAACGATAACGGAGATGCTGTAATGGTTGACGTTAGCAGCAAGGACGATACTGTCCGCGAAGCTGTGGCAACTGGCAAAATCCATATGAGTAGTGAGTGCTTCAAGATGGTGGTTGAAGGTAGTCATGCTAAGGGTGACGTTCTGGGCGTTGCCAGAATAGCTGGCATCATGGGAGCCAAGAAGACTTCTGAGCTGATTCCTCTTTGTCATATGCTGCCGCTGACTAAGGTGGAGATTGAATTCGAGACTGAGGATAGCACGGTCACTGCCTATTGCAGAGCGAAGACTGTTGGTAAAACAGGAGTTGAGATGGAGGCCCTGACAGGCGTTAACGTGGCACTCCTTAC
>JAGHTQ010000184.1 GCA_018065295.1 Candidatus Colimonas fimequi
GTATAATTATTATGTATATTTTGCGCATTTTTAGCGCGAGTTTCACACGTTATTTTTCGTTGTAAAATGTATTATCAGAAGGTAGAAAAATGAGTATCAAGAACACAATCAAACGCAGAGCAATAGCGATAGCGACTATAATGTTTATGCTTATCGGATTGCTGCCAGCCAACATGAGTTTGGCTAAGGAAACCACCACTACAGAAGCTGTAACAGAAACAGTTGCTACTCAGGAAGTAGAGACAACTGATGCAGCAGCGAGCGAAGATGTTACATCTGAAACTTCAGAGGGCCAAGTGTCCGATGAAGCTGGTGAGCAGACCGATGAAACTGGAGTGGATAAGGATGCAGTCGTTGAAGACGACGGTATTAGTGTGCTTCCAATCATTACTGATCCGGAAGGCGAGGATGCATCCAAGGAACGTACAGGCGAAGAAATCTTCAAATTGCTTACAAGCATGGATGCACCAGAGTCAAGTATCAAGGACAGCAAGCAGCATCCATACGGATACGGCGACGGACCGATCCTTGCTATCAGTAAGCCAGAAATCTATTTCTATTCTTCATCTTCAGAGAGCCTGGCGCCAGAGGAGGCCGAGGAGGCGAGCGAAGAGGCAACTGAGGCTACAGACGAGACTACCGCAAGCGAAGAAACATCTGAGCAGGCAGACCAATCAGAAGCGAGCGAAGCGACAACTGAAGAAGCAGAGCCAACTGACGAATCACAGGCAACAGACGAGACAGCTGCAAGTGAAGAAGCGACTGAAGAAGGCGACACGACTGAGGAAGGCGACGCGACCGAAGCTACAGAAGCAGAATCAGAAGAACCGGAGATCCCTACTCGCGACATCAACGCATGGCTAAAGGGCTTCAAGGGCGAAGGCAGCTTCCTGAGTCTTGATAGCTATGAGGAGAGTGGCAAGCTGGAAGGGGGAGCAGCAGATGATTCCCAGTCCTGGCATAAGGCTTCATATATGCAGGCTGTACCATTCGACCCTACTGGCTGCGGACGCAATAACTTTGTCGCATTCGTAGGCATGAACAAGAGCGAAGACAGCAATGCTATCGAGTTCTGGGTTCTGGACACAGAGAATGAGAAAATTTCAGAGGTAACAACAATCGATGGTGCGGCATGGACTAAGGACGCTTTGGTTGATGCTGAGATGTATGCTAGAAACTTCCTGTCAATTACAGCCGGAGACTATAACGGCGATGGCAAGGACAGCGTTATTGTGTACGCACCAGCTAGCGCAGAAGCTGGAATCGAAACTCAGAATCTCTTTGAGATTGCAGTGACTTCATCAGAAGAAGAACTGACATGCACAGTTGCACAGCGCGGCTGGCAGATACTCCACAACGAATACCTTACATCAGAATTATGCCGTGAAGATAATACAGACATTACAGACAAACTTCAGTGCTCATTAGCAACTGGAGACATTAACAACGATTCAATAGATGACCTGATCGCTATTTCAAGTATCGGAGGTAAGGCTGAAGGAAGCGAGAAACTTCATCAGGCTTACATAGGCGCAGCCTTCGGTAAGGACGACGAGAGCTTCATCATCGTAAACAAGTCCGACATGGGCACATACGTTGACTTCGATGGCGCGACTATCAAGTCAGCGGGCATCGACGCCGGCGATGTTGACGGTGACAACGCAGCAGAAATCATCGTAGCTGGTTACCAGTACCAGGACGCATATGATACAGGCGCGACAGTGATGGCCAAGTACTCACTGGAAGAGAACGAACTTACTAACGAGTCAAATCAGGTTATTGAGACACCATATTATTTCGCAAAGAACTCAACCGAACTTCTTCCATCAAGAACTTCCGTTATCTGCTTCGCACCTAGCGGTAAAGGCGCAGCCCAGCAGGTATTCGTAAACGGTGACGTGT
The DNA here is from genome assembly GCA_018065295.1 of Candidatus Colimonas fimequi. GTDB lineage: Bacteria > Bacillota > Clostridia > Peptostreptococcales > Anaerovoracaceae > Lentihominibacter > Lentihominibacter fimequi. Next base: position 1,903 of record JAGHTQ010000184.1, read on the forward strand.
ATGAAGGAACAAGCGGAGAAATGATTAAGGCATACCACGATACAAGATTTGACGTGGGCAGCTCAGATCTGGCAGAAGAACCGACTGCAATAATGAATGCATACGCAGGAAACTTTGACGGTAACGATTATGGATTCGAACAGGTAATGTATTCTTTGGAACAGCACAAGCAGGCTGAAGAAGATGCGAATGTTACTGTCCACGGCGTGCTCCTTAAGGGCGAGGGCGCAGCATATAGCGACACTGGATATCTGGCTAAGGTAAATCAGTATCAGAGCATACAGGCAGAGCCATATGAAGTGGCAGCAGAGAGTAACGGCGGCAAGTCCGAGACAATTAATATGTTCATGATTCCTGTTGAGAAGAAGGCTGACGATGGAGTGATGGTAAAGCTTAACGAAAGTGGCTATTACTACTCCAACCCACAGCCGGTGGCAGCACTTCAGGCAGCGCCTTACTTCGATGGAATGAACACAGCCGTAGGCGAAACAACATACGAAATTACTTCATCAATGACAACAGGTGATCCTGACTCATACAGAAACGCCATCGGCGGAGGAATTGCAGATGATGTTAAGACTGGAGTGGCAGCGGAATCCTTTGCGAAGGTATATCAGGAAATGATTACGCCAGCTGTCATTGGCAGCATTAACACATCAAAGGTAAATGAACTTGCAGCGACAGATAAGGACACTGTCGTTATGCAGATGCTCCCAGCTGAGTACTACTCATACGACGTTCTGGATCCTGAGAGCGGCGAGTGGCAGAAGAACAGCGTGGGCATTACAGTTGCTCGCGACCCTGTATACGAACAGATTACAGTTGGTGAATATAACGCGTTCGTTGAATATTACAACGAGTGGATTGATAACAACGCTAGCGATAATAAGGATGCGAAATTAAAGAAGGTTCACTGGGAAGACCTGGGCCTGGGTAATGCCGGAAACCCTGGTCAGTACGCTAAGCTCTCCGAGGATATGAGCGATTATCCTGGCTGGAAGCAGATTAGTGCTAGCGAATACACTCTGGAATATGAGAAGGGCCAGCAGAGCAGCAACTACGCTGAGGAACTGGGACAGAGTTCAACTGACATTCAGAGTTGGGAAGTAGCAGCAGGAATCGCAGCTACAACTGGCGAAGATGGATTTAATAAGTACGCAGACCTTTGGGCGAAGGATGCTAGCGTAAGCAAGGTGGCAACTACTACCGACGGCAACCTGGTATCAGGAAACGTTACAAATATCGAAGCAAAACCTGCCGGCGTAGCAGCAAATGTTGAAGACTACGGCTTCCAGTGGGTAATGGGCGAAAGCACAGTAGACGTTCGCAAGGCTAAAGACGACGAGGCGACAGCAGCAGATAAGATGACCGTTCTTGGATACGCCCTCAAGGACGTTAAGGCTGGCCTTCCAATTCCAGCAATCAAGTCAGCAACCAAGATCGAGAACAATAACGTCCTGGTAACATGGGACGAAGTTAAGGCTGCCGAAGGTCAGGAAATCACAGGATACAAGGTATATGAAGTAGACATCGATGGCACAGTTAATGCAATGACTGAAGAGCCATTGGCAGCAGATGTTCTCCAGTACGAATTCGACAAGGGGGACAAGGAGTTCGCAGCATTTATGGTGACAGCTGTGGGCACTGTGGAAGGCAGCACTGAGACCCACGAGTCAGTTCCTTGTGCAAAGGATGCAATGTTCTTCGTCAAGGAAGAAGAGGAGCCTGCGGCAGATGAGACTGCCGAGGCAACTGAGGCTACCGAAGCAACTGAAACAACCGACGAGACTACAACTGCTGAGGCAACTGATGAAACAGAAGTAACTGACGAAAGTGCGACTGAAGAAACTACAACCGAGGCGGCTACTGAGGCAACCGAGGAAGAGACTGAAGTTGTAGACGAAACAGAAGAGGAAGCTGAAGCGGTTACTGAAGAAGGAATTCTGGTAACAAGCGACGAAGCTTACGAAATGGCTAAGGAAGCTGGCTTCACAGGAACTCAGGTTGAGTGGATCACATTCATTACAGGAATTGAACCAGAAGAAGTGACAGAAGAAGCAGAAGAGACTACTGACGAGGAACTGGCTGAGGAAGAGGCGGATGCCACTGAGCCTACTGATGAAACAGCAGTGACAACTGAGGATGCTTCATCAGAAACTACAGAAGCGGGAACTTCAGCAACAACATCAGAAACAACTGCAGCGAAAACTGAAACAAGCGCAAGCGCGACAAGTAAGGCAACAACTAAGGCCCAGGAATCAGCAGCTGCATCAACACAGGA
>JAGHTQ010000177.1 GCA_018065295.1 Candidatus Colimonas fimequi
AACTTCCACTCCCTTCATAACAGCCACCTACTAAAGATTGAAATCGTTAGTCACACCCTTGCCGCCAATATTCTGGGCCAGCTAAAGGAGCTTGAAATAAACATCTGGAATTTCTTCAACAGACTTAACCTCCTCAGTAGCATAGATTTCAATTCCGTATTCAGCCTGAATCTTGTTAAGAATATCAAGGCCTCTTCTGCCACGCTGTCTCTTGAGTGTATCTGATGAATCTGCGATATGCTGCAGTTCAAGAAGAACGAACTCTGGGATCACAATAGGACCCTCAATAAAACCAGTTCTCATTATATCGGAAATACGTCCGTCTATAATAACGCTTGTATCGAATATCTTCGGTGTGTATTCACCCTTGTTCTTGCCTCTGCCTGTTGCGGCAGCAATAACCTTAGGGCTGGCAATAAGGTTTCTAACATCTTTAACCTTTCGCGTTGCAATAATAATTCCCAAATATCCCAGTATGATATATGTAACGATATTAAGTATTACATCCATGTACGGGATAGTGATACCAACATAGATCTGACTTATCAGATAGGCAATAATGAGACCTGCGATAAGTCCGATTGTTCCTGCGAAGAGTTCGTTTGTTGAAATCTTCTGCAGGTCAGATTCTATGCTTCCTGCAACGGCTGTACTCCTCTTCTCCAGAGCGGGTGTAAGTCTGAAAAATAAAACACTGAAAATAATTACAAATAATGCACCAATGCATACATCCTGCATGGTATTAAACTGTACCCACTCAGCATGACCACTCTTGGTCAGTATGAATTTAGTAAGAGTAAAGATTCCGAATCCGAAGATGGCGCCTGCAACTGCGAAAAAGGTTCTAACCAGTTTCCTGAGCATTTATTATCCTCCTTTCCTCTAAATTTCCCTCATTTTGTTGCCAGGCCATACGCATTTAGTATATCACAATTCCTATACCTATCCAACGAATTGTGTTACAATTATTACACATTCATCACAGTAGAATCACATTGTTATTCTATCATTATGATAGAGAAAAATAGATTTCATCTTTTAAGAGAACGGAGGCACTATATGGCAAGAATACTCGTAGTAGATGATGAACAGAAGATTAGAGAAGTAATACGCGAATACTCAGAATTCAACGGTCACGAAGTGACAGAGGCTGCCGATGGAATGATCGCAGTAGGCCTTTGCAAGCTCAACGACTACGATCTGATTGTAATGGACATAATGATGCCGAAACTTGACGGTTTCTCAGCATCTAAGGAAATAAGAAAGACTAAGGATATCCCTATCATCATGCTCAGCGCACGCGGCGAAGAATACGATAAGCTTCACGGCTTTGACCTTGGCATTGATGACTACGTTGTTAAGCCTTTTAGCCCTAAGGAACTGATGGCTAGAATCAACGCAGTATTATCAAGAAAGTCCGCTAGCCAGAAGGCTCCTGCTGGCATCATGGCATTCGACGGTCTTGAGATCAACATTCCAGCAAGAACTGTTACAGTTGACGGACAGAAGGTTGAACTTACACCTAAGGAATACGACCTGCTGTTCTATCTTGTTGAGAACAAGAACATCGCCCTTTCAAGAGACAAGCTCCTTTCAGATATCTGGGGATACGATTTCTTCGGCGACGACAGAACAATCGACACTCACATTAAGAACCTGAGAAATAACCTTGGTAAATACCGTGACTACATCGTTACATTAAGAGGGGTAGGTTATAAATTTGAAGCATAAACTGGACCTTAAGAGCTTAATATTTAAGACCTGGGCATATTTCGTCCTGTTCACACTGGTCCTGGTTATTATTATCTGGAGTCTTCAGGTGCTCTTTTTGAACAACTTCTACGAGAGCATGAAGATTCGTCAGACCAACACCGCCATTGAGGCACTGACAACGGCTCACGCCGAGAAGCGTTCGCCTCAGTTTATGGAGCGCGTTGAAGACCTGGCTAACGACAACGACCTTTACGTTTATCTGATTAATAACGATGGTAAGACTATGGCTTTCCAGCCATACGACGAGGTGTCTGGAGCTGGTCACTATTACGACCAAATTGAAACCCTAGATAAGTACCTGGCTAAGTCTGACAAGAAGAGCGTCATGCTGAGAATCAAGGGAATCGATAACACCAAGGAAGTTCTGTCATATGCCAGCTACCTGCAGCGACAGGGACGAATTTCCTACAGCGTGTATCTGTTCTCCCCACTCTGGCCGGTTAATTCAACCATGCGGATTCTCACCTTCCAGATGATATACGTCACGCTGATTGCCCTTCTCTTCGCAGGATTGTTATCACTTTACCTGTCCAGAAGAATCACAAGGCCAATCAGACTTATTGCAAGATCCGCCGAGAGACTTGGCGCCGGCGAGTACGGCATCGTATTCAAGGGTGGACATTACACAGAGATCAACAATCTGGCTGACACACTCACCCAGACATCCATTGAACTTGAGAAGTCGGCAGCATCTCAGAAGGACCTGGTTGCTAACGTATCTCACGACCTTAAGACTCCGCTGACCATGATCAAGTCTTACGCGGAGATGATCCGTGACCTGTCAGGGGACAACCCTGTCAAGAGAGAACAGCACCTTCAGGTTATCATCGATGAGACAGATAGACTCAACTCTTTGGTTAACGACCTGCTGACTGTTTCCAAGATGCAGTCAAATAAGATTGAACTGGACATCCACGAATTCAACCTGACTAAGGCTGCACAGTCCATCGTGAATACATTCGCTATTCGCGAAGAGGACGGCTACCACGTTAACTTCAGCTGCCCATCAGAATTCTATGTGAGCGGCGACGAAGATAGAATCAAACAGGTAATTTCAAACCTTATCGGCAACGCTATCAAGTTCTGCGGAGAAGACAGAACAGTAAACGTCTCACTTAAGAGACGCGGCTTCAACAAGGTCTTCTTCAGCGTTGAGGATAACGGCGTCGGTATCGCAGAAGACGAGCTGGAACACGTTTGGGAGAGATATTACAAGGCAAGTTCTAACATGGTTAGAACTACTGAAGGCTCAGGCCTTGGCCTTTCTATTTGCAAAGAAATCCTGGTCCTCCACAAGGCCGAATACGGGGTTGACAGTACCCTTGGCAAGGGTACAATGTTCTGGTTTGAACTTAACCTGACACAGATTGATGAGACTCCAGTTGCACCGCAGTTTACTTTGGTCGATGGTAGTTTCACCGTAATAGAAGACAAGAAAGAAGAACAAGACGATGAGTAAATGTTTAATTGACTGTGATTTTCATACGCACACAGGATTCAGCGACGACTGCTACGTTGAATTCGATACAATGATTGAAGGCGCTATTGCCGCTGGAATCAAGACTCTTGCAGTTACAGACCACTATGATCCTGGCTATCCCGATCCAGAATTCCCGTTCACTTTGGAATTCGACGAATACCACAAGACACTTAACGAGGCACGTGAGCGTTACGAAGGTATCATCGATATTCGCAAGGGTATGGAGATTGGTATCTGGGGCGGCATGTTCGACGAGAAGACTAGCAATCTTCAGGAAGCTGACAGAGCCGTTAACGCTAATGATCACGACTACATCATCGGATCATTTCACTGCATGAGGAAGGACGATTTATATCGTTACGATTTCAGCAAGGCTGATGGTCCTGCGGAACTTGAAGATTTCTATAAGTTCATGTACGAATCACTGTCAGAATATAAGAATTTTGACGTAATGGGTCACTTCAGCATCATCGACAGATACATCGGTAAGATTTATGATTACAGTCCTGTTGAAGATACCATCGACGAAATACTGAAGATGCTTATCGCAGATGGCAAAGGAATTGAAATCAACACTTCAAGTTTCAAGTACGGCACAGGCATCTGGCTGCCAAGAGAGAGCATCCTTAAGAGATACCTTGACCTTGGTGGTGAAATTCTCACATTCGGCTCTGATGCTCATGAGCCTAAGTACTATCAGTACCACTTTAATGATGCTATAGAGCTTGCTAAATCAATTGGATTCAAGTACTACTGCACATTTAAGGATCGTAAGCCTGAATTTCACAACATGCCAGAATAAAACAACATTGATACAAAAAAACTCCGAAGGATCGACCCTTCGGAGTTTTTATTTTGGAGTTCACTAAGCTTATATCATGTGTGATTTCCACTGATATTATGCTCTTTATTGCCAATTTATGCAAGTATTTATTATGCGAGTACTTCCTTTAATACTTCCAGGAATACCTTGCAGTCGTCTGGATAAATTTCGCCCATGTTAGCAACCTGGAACATTCCCATTGCTTCGAACTTGCCCTTACCAGCATATACTGTGTAGCCCTTAGCATCCAGTGCTTCGATGAATGCGTTCAGATCCTTACCTTCTGGAAGGAATACTGAAGTTACTGTGCTTGACATCTTATCTTCGTCGATGAGGAACTTAAGACCCATTTCCTTCATGCCAGCTCTCAGGATACCAGCACATTCCTTATATCTAGCATTTCTAGCTTCGATTCCGCCATCAGCCAGAGCGTTGTCAAGAGCAACGTCCAGAGCCCAGAACAGGTTAACGTTTGGAGTGTTAGGAGTCTGGTTGCAAGCTTCAGCCTTCTGATAGTGCTTAGCCAGGTTCAGGTATACGTTCTTACCCATTTCTGGAGTCAGAGTATCCATAGCTGCCTTCTTACCGCAGATGTAAGCTGAACCAGGGTATGCGCCCAGGCACTTGCCGCCTACTGATGTAGCGAATGTAATGTTCATAGCCTTGATGTCGATGATTTCACCAGCTGCTGCTGATACGCAGTCAACGTGATACCACTTGTCATACTTCTTAGCCAGATCACCAACAGCCTGTACTGGGTTGATCATGCAAGTTGAAGTTTCGTGGAATACCATTGCGATAACCTTGATTGCAGGGTCAGCCTTAAGAGCTTCTTCTACCTTAGCAAGGTCAGGTTCTTCTGCCCATTCGAATTCACAGTCAACGAGTGGAATGTTGTACTTCTGGATGATCTCAAGAAGTCTGTTACCGAATTCGCCGTTTCTGATAAGGAGAATCTTCTCGCCTTCGTTGAAGATTGATGACAGAACTGTTTCGTTTGCTGATGTACCTGAACCTGAGATCAGAACTGATCTGTATTCTTCGTCAGCCTTGAACAGCTGGTTGATCTTAGCTGTTGTTCTAGCGAAGAGTTCTTCGAATTCAGGGCTTCTATGGCAAATGTCATAGTGTGTCAGAGCCTGTCTTACGTTTTCCTTTACCATAATTGGACCTGGGCTGAATAATTTAGGTGCGCTCATTTTGATTACTTCCTTTCAAATGAAAAATATTTAAGGTTTATTTGTTATATGTAAGTTTTATTGTTTGTCAATAATTCTATTCTTCTGACCAGTTCTTAGCTCTCTCTACAGCTCTGTGCCAGTTGTAGAGGAGAGATTCTCTCTCGTCAACGCTCATCTTAGGCTCGTATCTCTTAGCAAGCTTCCATGTTCTCTCAAGCTCGTTAATTGAATTGAATTCGCCGATACCAAGAGCTGCCAGCTGTGCTGCTCCAAGAGCTGTTGTATCCTTGATAACTGGAACGTCTACAGGAATACCCATCAGGTCTGCCTGGAACTGCATGAGGAAGTTGTTAGCTGAAGCTCCGCCGTCAACTCTCATAATTGAAATAGGCATTCCCGAATCCATATTCATTACGTCAAGGTTATCCTTGATCTGATAAGCAGTTGATTCAAGTGTTGCTCTAACAATGTGTTCTCTAGTAGTACCACCAGTGATACCAACCATTGTTCCTCTAGCGTATGAATCCCAGTGTGGTGCAGCAAGTCCTGTGAATGCAGGAACGAAATATACACCGCCATTTGAGCCAGCTCTATAAGCCATCTCTTCTGTCTGAGCTGCATTATCGATAATCTTAATGCCATCTCTCAGCCACTGAGTTGCTGCGCCAGTGATATAAACACCACCGTCAAGAGCGAATGTCATCTTATTGTTAAGTCTCCATGCTACTGTTGTGAGCAGGCCATCCTTAGAATATACAGCCTTATCACCAGTGTTCATGAGCATGAAGCCGCCTGTACCATATGTACACTTAGTTGCACCCGGCTTGAAGCATGCCTGACCAAACAGTGCTGCCTGCTGGTCAACAACTGAACCTGAAATAGGAATTCTAGCTCCGCAGAAATCCAGTGGATCAGTTTCGCCGTAAACCTGTGCACTATCACAAATCTCAGGAAGGATTGACTTGTCAATTCCCAGAATGTCCAGAATTTCGTCATCCCACTTGCCTGTGTGAATATTAAGCATCATTGTTCTTGATGCTGTTGATGCATCTGTAACATGAACACGACCGTGTGTCATCTTCCAGATAAGCCATGTATCGAGAGTACCAGCCAGAGCTCTTCCAGCCTTGATCTTATCCTTAACGCCTTCAACATTATCAATGATCCACTTGATCTTAGGACCACTGAAATATGAATCAGCCATGAGACCTGTCTTCTCCCTTATCATTTCCCCATACTGAGCAGTGAGTTCGTCAGCATATCTTGCCATTCTTCTATCCTGCCAAACGATAGCATTGTAGAATGGCTGGCCAGTTACACTGTCCCACATCATTACTGTCTCGCCCTGGTTATCAAGACCAATGCAAGCAACATCTGATGCGTCTACACCACCAATTTCAAGAGCCATGTTCATAGACTCCATAACTCTCTGCCAGAGTTCAAGTGGGTCATGTTCTACGCAGCCTGGCTTCGGATAATGCTGCGTGTGTTCCTTATAACCTCTCGCAACAATGTTCCAGTTCTCATCAAGAAGCAACGTAGTTGTACCTGTTGTTCCCTGGTCCAATCCGATGTAATACTTCTTCTTCATTTGCAATTCCTTCCTTCGATAAATACTCTAGTTGTTCTATATGTATTGTCATCAGTTGTCAGTAGAAATGTAATCATCGATCTTCGAATAATCAAGTCTACTAAAAAGGTTCTTTCTGAATTCACCTGATGAACAGTGAATCAGTTTCTTGTACATTCGATTCATGTGTGCATGATCGAAGAATCCGCTATCAATAGCAATATCGACCAGCAGCATGTTTCTGTCTTCGATAATCTTATCCATAGAAATCTGAAGACGAATTATCTGTGAAAAAAGCTTCGGTGAAACACCTACGCACTTCTCGAATGCCTTACCAATGTGTCTTGAAGTGAAACCGGTTTCTTCAGCCAGGGCTTCCACCTTGATATTACCCTGTGTCTGGAATATTCTCTCAGTACAGTATTTAACCAGATATTTGTTGGTTTCTGTTCTGAAATTTACTCTTATCACCTTAGATATAAGTCTGATACGTTCAGTAAGCTCGGTTTCTCTCTCAAGAATTGATACAATCTGATCTCCCCAAGGAACAGTTCCCTGAAGTGGAATCGCTCTGTTTGCAATACTTCCAGCAGTTTCGCCAATGAGACCATTGCCGATTCCTGGAAGGAATCGCATTATTATATAGTATTCGTCAGGATTAATGACAATCTTCTTGATTTCATCAGTAACCCCGCAAAGATATGCCTTGGTTTTATCCTGGTTAGCAGAAAATACCAGAGCCATGCAGCCATCGGGTACGATAGGCACAGTCTGCGGATCTTCAGCCCTTGAACTGATGTAGTAAATGTCTGCAACCGTTGTATATAGAGGATGTCCGAAAGCCACATCAATCCTCTTCATCTCCAGTCCTTCGTCATCAAATACCAGTGGTTCGTATTGAGTTTTCTCTTCATTCGGAGCTAAATACTGCTTCCTGCTTATTACAAATGACATTTGTACCCTTCCAAATAGTAAAAAACGGAATAGTGGTTTCTTTCAATTTAATGATAACATTGTATGAATATAAGGTCAATGTCTTGTTTTTCCTATCCCTTCGTACTTATGTTTGTGTATAATTCTAGTATCTGTTGATAGTGTGGCGATATAGCTAAACTAGTTACACTGTTGAATATAGGAGGACTTAGCCAGATGGAAGCATTAATGGGTATGGATCCTGATAAGATGGTCATCGTACTTCCATCAGGATTGGTCGCAATGTATGCGATAATCACAATACAGAAATCACTTTCTCAGAAGGACAATAAATATCTTGGAATGATAATTCCAGTAGCTTGCTTCATTGCAGCTACAATACTCGCCGTTAGACCAATGCTCATCACAACTCCAGGAGAGATTGCAGGTCTTGGCTCATACTGTTTGAGAATGTGGTTAACATTTAACATTCCTACAATAATCTTCACTTTTTCTTACATATATACAAGAAGAAGAGAGAAGGCTTGGAAGGAAGAAGTCGCTAGATGGGAAGCTGAGCAGGCAGCTGAAGGCAATGCCGACTCACCGTCTGAAACAGACGTGACAACTGAATAGGAACGCGACACCTTTGCACATGATTATAAACGGTCAGTTGTTATCGTTTTATAATAGTATTATTCATTATTTTTTATTCATTATTTTTTAGGATGTATAGTGCAATGCAGAACACTAACAAAGCACAGGGCCTGAACAGAACTCTGGGCCTGGCTGAATGTATCACTATTACAGCCGGTGCTGTAATCGGTGTAGGCCTCTTCACAGTAGGTTCACAGATCGTAGGTCTGATGGGCGGTACTGTAATCGTGGCATCATTAATCTCATTCGTACTCGTACTCTTCCCATGCGCAATGTATGGTGAAATGGGTGCAGCTCTCCCACTCGCAGGTGGTACTTACTCATTTGCTAAGAGAGCAATCAATTATCCTGTAGCCGTATTTGAAAGCTGGAACTACACTCTGGCTCAGATCGGTATCGGTGCATCAGAATCAATGGCATTCTCAAACTACTTCGTAAGACTGCTGAATGCTCTTGGCATGAACATTCCTGTAGATGACAATGACTATTCAATCATCGCTTTCTTCCAGGGACAGTGTGATGCATCAGTATTCATGTGGAAAGCACTCCCAGCAATCGGTCTTTTCATCCTGTTCACTTACATCTCATACAGAGGTGCTGAAATGAACGGTAAGACTCAGAACTTCTTCATGTTCTTCTTCTGGGCTTGCTCACTCGTATGGTTCGCAACAGTAATCGCTAAGGCAGACTTCTCAGGCGTAACTGAAATGGTTGCTGGCGTTGGTATCCCTCACGGTGTTAACGCATTCGCTCAGGCTGTACTGCTCGTACTGTGGTGCTTCTTCGGTTTCGAAACTATCGTTGGTATGGGTTCCGAAGTTAAGTTCCCTCAGATTACTCTTCCTAGAGCTCTGCTGCTCACTCCATTCTGCGTACTGGCAGTTAACCTCTTATTCCAGTGGTTCCTGTGCGCACTGACTCCAGCAGAACACATTCCTGACCTGTACACTGCAGCAGCTCCATATGCATCAGCTATGGAATACGCTGGTATTGTTGGTCTCCCACTTATCATCCTTTGCTTAGGTATTACTCTTGGTGGTGACTTCTCAACAATGAACCCATGTATCGCAGGTCCTGCTCGTTACATCTACATCATGGCTAATGACGGTAACTTCCCAAGATACTTCGGCGCTGTACACAAGAAGTACAACTCACCACACAGAGCAGTTATCCTTTGCGCAGTACTTGGTATCTTCTTCATCATTTCAGGTTCAATTAAGATCGTTGCAATGATGTGCGCATACAACCAGATTCAGTCATACATCATCGGCTACATCTCATTCTACATGCTTCGTAAGAAGGAACCAGATCTCCACAGACCTTGGAAGTGCCCATGCGGTACATTCGCTTGCGTATTCTCATGCGTAACATTCGGTCTGCTCCTGATCCTGGCATACGATCCAGTTGCTATCTGGTACAACATCGTATGGGATATCCTGGCAATCGCTTACTACTTCCTCTATGTTCGTAAGAGACCTATCCCACAGGATGCTCTGGACGTAGAAGCAGAAGCACTGGCAGCTAAGGCTCCAAACGCTGAAGAAAAGGCTGCACTGGATAAGGAATTCAAGCTGTGGAGAGTAATCGCTCCTGCATTCGCAATCGTAGGCGTACTCCTCTTCGTAATTTCATGGATCTAGTCGGTAACAGATAATAGTATTTAAGGAGTTAATAATGAACAGATTTTGGGGAACAATAGCATTCGTATTTTTAATGATATTAGCAACTGCAGGTATGGCAGCATACGTTATGCAGAATGCACTTGGTGAGAACATCACATTCGTTGAGTTCTTCCAGCGCTATGTCTTCAAATAGCTAGATTGTCATTAACTCAATAAACACGAAACAAAAGAGGTTCGATTTAATTATCGAACCTCTTTTTAATAATTCTCTTTTCTTATTTCGAAGTACCCCTGCGGATGCTTACACACTGGACATTCCAGTGGGGCGGTGGCGCCGGTCGCCACGTGTCCGCAGTTTCTGCATTCCCAGATAGTAACGCCGCCTTTCTTGAACACTTCCATATTGCTAACGTTATTATACAATGCACAATATCTTTCTTCGTGGGTCTTCTCGATGGCCGCTACGCCTCGAAACTGTTCTGCCAAATCTGCGAATCCCTCTTCCTCAGCTTCGCGGGCCATTCTGTCATACATTTCAGTCCACTCTGTATTCTCTCCCGCCACTGCCTGAAGCAGATTCTCGGGTGTATCATTCAGCTGGCCAAGAGCTTTAAACCAAAGTTTCGCGTGCTCCTTTTCATTCTCTGCAGTCTGCAGGAAGATAGCCGCAATCTGTTCGTATCCAGCTTTCTTTGCAACTGATGCGAAATACGTATACTTATTTCTCGCCTGCGATTCTCCTGCGAATGCTTCCCAAAGATTTTTCTCAGTCTTAGTTCCTTCATATATATTTTTAGCCATGGTATGTCTCCTTCCACAGTCCATGCAGATTGCAATATGCATATGCCGCCACAACTTCATCGCCGTCTGTCAGTGTAAACTTTGCACATGGCTTCTCGCCTGGAATCAGCGCTTTGCGCTGGGCGCCTTTATCCGTCTCCAGCGCAATCCACTGGATGTAATGAACGTCCTCCATAGGATGTTCTACTTCGCCAACCTTAACCGTTACCAGATTCCCCTCTACATTGATTACTGGCACGTGCTTCTCTAGCGCGCCATCTGTAGTTCCTGGCACAACCTCAGTCATAGGATGGCCACAGCACATCATAGAAACTCCCGACTCATTGATCATTCCAACAAAATTACCACATTGTTCGCATACATAAAATTTCATATCTGACTTCCTTTCTTTATCAACACTCGCCTTGGGCTGTGCACCAGGCTTCGGCTTAATGTTTGCCATATAATATGCATATGTAGCTGATGGCACATCAGAGAGCACCTGCATATCAGTAACAGTTGCAATAAACATGGTGTGTGAACCCAGGTCAACCAGCTTAGCTACCTGACATGAGATGTACCCATTAGTCCCTTCGGTAATGTAATATGCACCATTGGCACCTCTTGTCATGCCATCAAAACCATTGAATTTATCCACATTTCTTCCCGACTGAAAACCAAATCTCTTGAACATGTCGAAGGATGCCTCTTCACTGATAATTGATATCGTGAATGCGCCAGCCTCCTTAACCATGTCATGTGTGTAATTCGACTTATTAATACATACACTAATCTGATTAGGTTCTGATGCAGCCTGGATAGCCGTGTTGGTAATGCAGCCATTGTCCTTGTCGCCAAGACTTACAGTCAGCACGAAAAGTCCATAACTAAGTTTATACATAGCTTTATTATCCATCGTTATCTCTCCTCCTTTAAATTAATATAAGTACTGTTTGTTTATTTATCATAACCACACACTATCGTCCGTTCAATTGGCGACAGCCCGCCCTTTTTCTCCATAATTGGGCACATATTTACGCAAAGACCACTAATTGCATTTGGCTAAAAGAATAAAAAAGAGGTTCGATTATATCGAACCTCTATCTATTTAACTGAATAGTTTTCTTATTCCACTGATATTCTTCATAGAAAGCATCTGCAGAATCGGCTGACCATTTGCCCTGCGTTCTGCGTTAATAGAAGTCAGTGCCTTCTTCAGACGCTCTGCATTTCTTACTGGCAGAACCACTTTCTCGAAGCCAAGGTGAGCTGCTTCTCTTAATATCTTCTCACTGTTCTGTACGGCTCTCAAATCGCCTGTAAGGCCGATTTCGCCCAGAACCAAAGTATTGCTTCCAAGAACCTTGCCAGTTACTGAGGAATAGATAGCCATGGCTACCGCAAGGTCAGTATATGTACCCTCTGGCCTGATACCACCTACGATGTTAACGTAGATATCCTGGCTGCCAAGGTCAAGACCAGCCTTCTTCTCAAGAACAGCAATAATCATATTAAGTCTTGTAGTATCAATACCTATGGAAGTTCTTCTAGGGAATCCTGCACCTGAATTCGACGCTAATGCTTGAACTTCAAGGACAAGTGGCCTTGTTCCTTCATATACGGCAGTTACAACTGCGCCTTCATTGCCAGCATCCATTTCTTCCATGAGAGTTCCTGACAGGTTCTCAATCTCCATGAGACCTTCCTCTCCCATTTCAAAAGCACCGATTTCGCTAGTTGTTCCGAATCTGTTCTTCTGGGCTCTGAGAATTCTCATCTCATGGCTTCTGTCACCTGTGAAACTGAGCACACAGTCTACCATATGCTCAACAATTCTAGGACCAGCAAGTTCACCGCTCTTAGTCACGTGAGCAACAATAAAGATAGGAAGGTTATTCATCTTGCCTATTCTCATGAGCTCGTTACCGCATGCTCTCACCTGGGAAACGCTGCCCGGTGCAGAATCCAGATCAGGTGTGAACATTGTCTGGATTGAGTCGATGATAAGGAACTTAGGTTCCAGCTGTTTGCAGACTTCTGCAACGTTCTCCATGCTTGTCTCAGCCAGAATGTAGAGATTGTCCGAGAGATTCGTGCAAACTCTATCAGCGCGCATCTTAATCTGTTCTTCTGACTCTTCTCCTGATACATAGAGGACTGTTCCCTGTGTTTGGGCAATGTGTGCTGCCGCCTGAATAATAATGGTTGATTTACCTATACCTGGCTCACCTGAAATCAGTGTCAATGAACCCTGAACCAAGCCGCCGCCAAGGACTCTATTTAATTCTCCAATACCAGTATCGATACGTTCAGTCTCACCCGAGGTAACCTTAACAAGAGGTCTTGGCTTTCCTACGCGGCCAGTGCCTGCTGCGCCACCTTCTGTTCCCCCTGATGTTCTTCTTCTCTTGTCATCAGTGTCCAGGGCAATTACCTTCTCCTCAACAAATGAGTTCCATGCACCGCAGATGCATCTTCCCATCCATTTAGGGCTCTCATTGCCACATTCCTGACATACGAATACTGTCTTACCCGATTTTTTAGCCATACATTATACCTTATAAAATAATAGGGCTGTCCGAAGACAGCCCCCTAATTATCAATTTGTTTTGACTACTTGTCCTGTGATGCTGCATATTCAGCAATGATCTTCTGTGCGATCATCTGAGGAACTTCTTCGTACTTATCGAATTCCATTACGAAGCTACCTCTAGCCTGAGTCATAGCTCTCAGAACGATAGCATAGTCGAAGAGTTCAGCCTGTGGAGCTTCAGCCATCAGCTTCTGGCCGCCACCGTGCTGTGGTTCCATACCGAGGATCTTACCTCTTCTCTTGTTCATGTCGCCCATTACGTCGCCCATGTATTCGTCTGGTACCAGGATTTCAAGCTTCATTACTGGTTCGAGGAGACATGGCTTAGCCATTTCGATACCCTTCTTGAATGCCAGTGATGCAGCAATCTTGAATGCCATTTCGTTTGAGTCAACTGCGTGATATGAACCATCGTAGAGGATAGCCTTAACGTTCTGTACCTTGCAGCCTGCGAGAGGACCCTTCTCCATACATTCTCTGAGGCCCTTTTCTACTGCTGGCCAGTAGTTCTTAGGAACTGAACCACCGAAGATTTCTTCGCCGAATTCGAATTCTTCCTGTGATGGTGAGAACTTAATCCAAACATCACCGAACTGACCTGCGCCACCTGACTGCTTCTTATGTCTACCCTGTACATCAGCTGTACCCTTGATAGTTTCTCTGTAAGCGATCTTCTGTGGAACTTCTACTACTTCTACACCGAACTTATCCTTCAGCTTAGCAGTGATGATGCTCAGCTGGATGTCGCCCTGACCACCAAGGAGAGTCTGATGAGTTTCAACGTTTGTCTGAAGAACGAATGATGGGTCTTCTTCCATCAGCTTCTTGAGACCTGAACCCATCTTCTCATCGTCACCAGTCTTAGCAGGTTCTACTGCCTTGAAGAGTGATGGTGATGGGAATGCGATAGTTGGGAATAAGATTTCGTTTGCCTTGTCGCTAAGAGTATCACCAGTGTTTGTGTTCTGGAGCTTACCAAGAGCAACGATGTCGCCAGCAACTGCTTCTGGGCATTCACCCTGAGTGTTACCTCTGAGGAAGAACATTGAACCCAGCTTTTCTGACTTCGCTGTTCTAGCGTTGTATACTTCCATACCAGGCTTCAGTGTACCTGATACAACCTTAGCCAGTGAGATCATTCCAAGGAATGGGTCTGCGATTGTCTTGAATACGAGAGCAGCTGTAGGACCATTAGCGTCTACTGCAACTTCGATATCTTCGTCAGCACCGTTCTTAGCTGCCAGTGGAGCTACTGATGCTGGCTTAGGTGTCAGGTCGATGAACTGCTGGAGAACTTCTGTGATGCCTTCGCCTGTCATTGCTGAGCAAGTGAATACTGGAACGATGTCGCCGCTTGCGATACCCATGCTCAGGCCCTTAGCGAACTGTTCGTCTGTAAGTTCCATAGTTTCGAGGTAGATTTCCATCAGTTCTTCATCTGTTCCTGCTACTTCTTCTTCAAGAGCTTCTCTATCGTCAAGAGTTACTACTGATGAACCGAACTTAGCCTTCAGTGATTCGATAACTTCTTCTACATCTACGTTTTCTTTATCTGTCTTGTTAATCAGGAAGAACTTAGGAACTGAGAACTGCTTACATGAGTTCCAAGCCTTTTCTGTACCTACCTGAGTGCCTGCTGATGCATCTACCAGGATAGCAGCAGCTTCTACTGCTCTCAGTGCTGAGTTAACTTCACCAACGAAGTCGAAGAATCCTGGAGTATCAACGAAGTTGATCTTAGTCTTGTTGTATTCTACAGGTACTACTGATGTGCTGATGGAATAGCCCTTTTCCTTCTCCATCTTATCGTAGTCTGATACTGTATTGCCATCTTCTACCTTACCAAGTCTGCTGATAACCTTTGTTGCCAGAAGACAAGCTTCGAGGAATGTAGTCTTACCTGTACTACCATGTCCTAAGAGTGCGATATTTCTAATGTTTTCGTTCTTGTAGCCCTTCATTTATAGAGACCTCCTAATTTTTTTCACATATATTTCGATTATATCATCGCACCAGATATATTACAATCACAAATAGATAAGCTGTCTGAAATTTTCGTGAGTTATGAATACTTCCCGGTACCTAAATAACGATATATTTTAGAGGTTCTCTTCCACTGCTTGGCGCTGATTTCACCGTAAGTAATCGAACTGTTCCAATACGCATCCTGAACACCGTTATCGTGGTGAGCTGCATGAACGACCTTGCCGTCTCCCGCATATAACATGCAGTGGGTTGGGGTAAGCAAAATATCCCCAGGCTCCAGTTTCATAATGGTCGAAGGCTTCTTGATTTTCTTGAAATTCTTCGTGTTCTTTAGTGCCTTGTTAGTATCTCCCGCAAGGCCGACTCTCTTATTTTTGTAACGGCAATCAAGCTCACTTGTACCAGCACCGTGATGGTATGCTGCAGTGACAAACGGATTGCAGCAATAGGTTTTCGCCGCGGCAGCCCTCGATGCTCCCGCCTTCAGCTTCGCGCTCCCTTTGCTCATATTAGTCCCGCAAAAGTAGCAACCGCTATGGTGTGCCCACTTGCTTCGCCCATAGTGAAAAGAGTCATCCGCTGCTATGGCTATCGCCCAATCAACGGCTGCTCTTCTAGCCTTCTCGTTGGCACTCATATTGGCTGTATCACTCTCGCCATCAGATTCACTGTTTGCAGTTGTAGCTATCGTTTCAGTTTTAGCCTTGGCTTCAGTCGCCTTCTTAGTCGCCTTCCTCACATACTTAGGCAGCTCAATCTCCTTCGATCGTGCTTCACTCCAATCACCGTAAATCTTATCCGCATCACCATTGCGATACATTCTCACCCTAAAATAATACGTCTTATCTTTATCCAGATTGTGAATGCTCCTTGATGATGCGCTAGCTCTCTTTATAGTGGTGCTAATAGACGATTTAAACTCGCTATTATCCGCATACTGAAGCTGATATCCGTCGCACTCACCTCTTGCCCACCTGACATTAACCGTTCCTTCCTGGCGAGAAGAAAGACTTATCGTCTTAATCTCTGCCTTGCCTGGTGCAATAACGTCGGCGTTAGACACCACTGTTTGTGGCACAACAAAAACACCAGTCGCTATTACAGCAGACAGCAAAAGATACATAATATATCTCATTTCTAATCCCATTACCTTTCTTATTAATTGCCGGCTAACTTCAGCAATTGCTGTTTTGTTGATTATATTACCATATTTTACCAGTTGCAAGTCTTGACATTTACGAAACAATAAAAAAACGGCCCACAAATGTGAGCCGTTAAAATTGCAAAACGTTCTAGAATTCAGCACTCTTAGGTGTTCTTGGGAATGGCTGTACGTCACGGATGTTGCTCATACCAGTGATGTACATGATAATTCTCTCGAATCCAAGGCCGAAGCCTGAATGCTTAACACCACCGTACTTACGGAGATCCATGTACCACCAGTAGTCATCCAGGTTCATGCCGTCTGCTTCGATTCTGTTCTTGAGCATGTCGTAACGTTCTTCTCTCTGTGAACCGCCAATGATTTCACCAACGCCTGGTACCAGAAGGTCTGCAGCTGCAACAGTCTTACCGTCATCATTGAGGCGCATGTAGAATGCCTTGATTGCTGCTGGATAGTCAGTTACGAATACTGGCTTCTTGAAGATCTGTTCTGTGATGTATCTCTCGTGTTCTGTCTGAAGGTCAATACCCCATTCTACTGGATACTGGAATTCAGCGCCTGACTTCTTAAGAAGTTCAACTGCTTCTGTGTATGTGATTCTTGCAAAGTCTGATTCTACGATGTTCTTCATTCTGTCGAGTACGCCCTTGTTAATGAACTTGTTGAAGAATTCCATTTCTTCTGGAGCGTTCTCAAGAATGTAGTTGATGATGTACTTAATCATTGCTTCTGCAACGTCCATATCCTGCTGCAGGTCGCAGAATGCCATTTCAGGCTCGATCATCCAGAATTCTGACGCATGTCTAGCAGTGTTTGAGTTCTCTGCTCTGAATGTTGGTCCGAATGTGTAGATGTTCTTGAATGCCATTGCGAAGATTTCTGCTTCAAGCTGACCACTTACAGTAAGGCTTGTTCTCTTGCCGAAGAAGTCCTGGCTATAGTCAACAGCGCCATCTTCAGTTCTAGGCATATCGTTAACATCAAGAGTTGTTACCTGGAACATTTCACCAGCACCCTCTGCATCACTTGCTGTGATGATTGGAGTGTGAACGTATACGAAGTCGTTCTCCTGGAAGAACTTATGGATAGCATATGCCACCAGTGAACGTACTCTGAATACTGCTGAGAATGTGTTACTTCTAGGTCTAAGGTGTGCAATTTCTCTCAGGAATTCCATGCTGTGTCTCTTCTTCTGAAGTGGGTAGTCAGCATCTGAATCTGCTTCGATTGTTACCTTAGTAGCTTTAATTTCAAAAGGCTGCTTAGCATCTGGTGTAAGAACGAACTTACCAACTACACTGATACCAGCTGCGATTGGAGCCTTAGCGATTTCATCGAAATTCTCAAGAAATTCCTTCTCATATACAACCTGAACTGACTTGAAAAAAGTACCGTCGTTAAGTTCGATGAATCCGAACTTGTTAGAACCTCTGTTAGTTCTAACCCAACCTTCTACTGTGATTTCGCTGTCAGCATATCTCTGGCTTTCTCTAAAAAGGCTTCTTACTTCTACTGCGCTCATATCTATATCTCCTGTTAATAAGTAATACGTAGCTTTCGCCACGCTCATTTGGATAAATAATATCACAAAATGGCGCCAGTTTCAATGATACATATACACGAAACGTCCATTATATAAAAAGACGGCCCACATGGACCGTCACATATAATCATATTTTCTTCTCCATTCACTAGTAACGCTTACGCTTCTGTGATGAGAAAATGCCGATTTCTTCTCGATACTTAGCAACTGTTCTTCTAGCAATGTCAATGCCCTTGCCAACCAGATGCTCCGCAATCTTCTGATCGCTAATTGGTTTCTTAGGATCTTCGTTATCAACCAGTTCCTTAATCATCTCCTTAATCGCCTTCGATGATACGTCTTCGCCGTCTCTTCCTGATACGCCGCTTGTGAAGAAATACTTCAGTTCGAATACACCTCTTGGAGTCTGAATATATTTACCATTAATGGTTCTGCTGACTGTAGACTCGTGAACGTTTACCTGTTCAGCGATCTGTCTGAGAATCAGCGGTTTCAGGTGCTTCTCACCCTGGCTAAAGAATTCTTCCTGATAATCAACAATCGCCTTAGAAACATTATAAATAGTGTTACGGCGCTGCTCGATACTATCAATCAGCCATCTAGCCGCTTTGATTCTCTCAAGAAGATAATCAGTCAGTTCTTCATTGTCCTTGTTACCTTCAAGAAGATCCATGTAGTACTGATTAACAGCAACACCTGGCTTACTGCTCTCACTGAGAGTCAGCTTGTACTCGCCGTTGACTTCTTCAAGATAAACGTCAGGAGTGATATATCTAGTCTCTTCTGATGAAGCGAATGCTCTTCCCGGCTTAGGATCGAGAGTCTTGATTTCGTCAGATATCTTCTGGATAGTTTCAACGCTTGTCTTGTTAGCCTTGGCAATCTGCTGAAGTCTATTGAGTGCCAGTTCCTCAAGATGATTCTTGATTACTCTTGCCTTGAGATTAGAGCATGAACCTTTAGCCTTAAGCTGAAGGAGGAGACACTCTGGGATATTACGTGCTCCAACACCTGCTGGTTCGAAACTTCTCAGAACTCTAATAGCTCGGTGCACTGTTTCACCTGAGCAATTCTCGATCTCTGCGATTTCATCGATTGACTGCTTAAGATATCCGTTATCATCGAGAGTATCAATGAGATATTCGCACACCCTAATTACACCCTTAGGCGCCTTAACGAACTGGAGCTGATGGAGAAGATGCTCGCTGAGAGTCTCTTCATTCAAGTTAAACTGCTTGAATGGAGTACCCTGTGGTTTCTCCTTCCTAAATCCTGTAGAAGTGCTGTAATTCTCTCTAACGATGAGATCCTTCTCAAGGACAGGATTTGCCAGAACCTGTTCATCAACGTAACGTTCAAGCTCAGTAGAATTAAGCTGAAGAATCTTGATAGCCTGAACCATTTCCTGGGTTAGGTTTAGTTTTTGAGTCTGTTCAATTGTCAGGTCAAATTTCATATTCATAGACATACATCCTCGTGTACGACTATTTTACCACAGCAAAAGACAAATTGGCATTAATTTTGCTTATCATAATGTTTTTATTATGTTTTCCCTTATTTTGGCAACCGCTAACCTGCGATAATTGATGCACTGCTACCGCCAGTTTTGGCCTTAGTAACCACAATCTGATTCTCGATTTTTTCTTTTAACTCAGCTACGTGAGAAATGATTCCCACAAGTCTGTCGCCTTCTGTCAAAGATATCAACGCATTCATCGCCTGTCTCAAAGACTCCTCATCCAAGGAACCGAAACCTTCGTCAACGAAGAGCGTGTCAATTCTTATTCCACCAGCCGACTGCTGCACTTCGTCGCTAAGTCCAAGTGCAAGTGAAAGTGATGCCATGAATGTCTCGCCGCCGCTAAGGGTCTTAACATCACGAACCGAGCCGTTGTAGTGGTCAAGGACGTCAAGGTCAAGGCCTGCCACCGCACGCTTGTCATCGGATGATTCCTTGCGCTTAAGTTCATACTGACCACCAGTCATGACCATAAGGCGCTTGTTAGCACGATAAAGAATCCTATCAAGATAAACCATCTGAACGTACGTCTCAAGGGCTATACGCTCGCTACCGAAGCCAACAGGCGCGTTAGCTGTTCTGCTGAGGGCGTCAACCATCACGTACTGTTTCTCTACTTCAGCCAGAGCATCTGACTGCTTGTTGATACCTGCGAGAGCCTTGCGATTGCCGTCGATTCTTGTATGAATCTCCTGCTGCTTAGCATCGATAGCCACCTTGCTATCAGTAAGAGCCTGCCTCTTCTCCTCCAAAGGAGCCACGTCCCCTGCTTCCTCACCACTAAGCTGGTTTCGCAGAGCTTCGATTGATCCGCTCAGCTTCTCCAGCTTGCTGTTATATGACGTCAGATTCTCGCTGGCCTCCTGGATAGCATCCGCTATCTCTTTCTTCTTCTCTTCGCAGCTTCGGCTGGCAGCCTCAGCCGCCTCCTTGCTTGCAGTACTGATAGTCTTCTCCAGCTGGCCAATCTGCTCATTCTTGGATTCAAGCTGAGCACTCATACTTGTCAGATTGGTCTGAAGTTTGTTAATTGCTTCGCTCTTAGTCACGAGAGTTTCTTCCTTGCCAGGGAGCTTCTTCTCGATATCCTTCTTATATTTCTCTCTACCTTCCTGCTCCTTAAGAGCTGCCATGAGAGTCTCAATTTCGTTTTTGTTTTCTTCTATAGCATCACGAAGAACAGAAGTAAGCTGATCAATGTTCCCTGCACCAAGAGATTTAGCCTGAGCCTTCAAGCTCTCCTGCCTGCTGTCCACAAGACCTTTAGCCTCTCTTGCAGCGCCGCTCTTAGTGTTGGCGTCCTTCTGGGCCTGAGCTGCCATTGCTTCTGCTTCGTTTACTGCCTCTTCTGTTGGTGCATGTTCAGACTTGCACGCCTTGGCAGGATGATGAGTTGATCCGCATACAGGACATGCCTGCCCTTCCTGAAGATTCTCCGCCATAATTCCTGCCTGAGATCCGCGGAATTCGCTTCTCATCTTGCGAAAGACTTCATCAAGTCTATCTGCTTCAGCCTCAGCCTCAAGATACTTAGCCTGTGCCATCTTAAGCGCTGTCAGCTTATCGATATAATCTGACAATCCATCGCTGATGCCGTTAAGTTCCTGGCTCTTAGCTTCTGCTGCAGCCTTCTTAGCATTTATCTCCGCCTTCTTAACTGCTATATCTTCTAAGTTCTTCAGTTCTTCCTTATAGCCTTCAATCTCTGCTGCCAGAACTTGGGCTTCGCCACGAGTTTTCTCAATGGAATCAGTAGTCTTCTTAATGGAATCCTGCAGGGTATTAGCATCGATAATTAACGATTCCTTCTGCTTATGTCTGCTAATTTCCTGAGCCAACTGCTCCACCTGACGTGTCAGTTGATCTAGCTCAGGCGCTCTCTTATCAGCATCTTCCTTGGCCTTCACAAGCTCACCCTTCTTAGGAAGAAGGCCTTCAAGTTCCACTTCATCTGCCTTAAGATTCTCTGCAATTTCAATCTGCTTAATCATCTTAGTGATTTCTTCAGTCAAGTTTCCAATCTCTGCTCCAAGAGCTTCTGACTTGGTAGTAAGCTGCGCCTCGTCATCACCATCCATGGCAATTAAGCGTTCTATAAGTTCCACTACATCAGCAGTGAGAAGTTCATCGTTAATAGCCCTAGCCACGTCAGACGCCAGCTGACTATCCTCATCACAGCTAATTCCGCTGATATACTGCTTGATGCTTCTCTTAAGTTCTGAGCGTGCCACGCCCAGAGCCTTCGCCCTCTCTGAGAGTTCTCTCTGAATGCTGTCGAATAACTCAGTCTTAAAGAGCTTCCTGAATATCTTCTGTCTCTCACCAGTTGATTCTGTGAGCAGCTTCTGAAAATCCCCCTGAGCAATCATTGCAATCTGACCGAACTGATTCTTGTCAACACCGATAATATCTTCGATAGCCGCCTTAACGTCTGTCCTCTTAGTTATTACCTTACCATCAGGCATTGTCAGTTCAGCTTCAGCCTTCTTGGGTGTCTTCCTGCCTTCAAGCTTATATTCAGGACTTCTTCTAATCTTGTATAATTCTTCTCGATATTCGAATTCCAGTTCCACGAAAGTGTCAGTACTGTTATCCGCATAGAGCGAACGGAGCATGTTGGCCTTACGATTCTGACCGCTGGCTTCGTCATAAAGAGCGAATGAAATAGCGTCAAAAATTGTAGTCTTACCAGCTCCTGTATCACCAGTTACCAGATACAGTCCACCTGTACCAAGCTTGGTGAAATCAAGTTCCTGCACTCCAGCATATGGTCCGAAGGCTGACATAGTTAATTTAAGTGGTCTCATTATTTAGCCCCCTTCAGATCATTAATAAGTGCCGTCATATATTCTTCCTGCTCTGGACTCATGTCTCTTCCGTTCTGCTTAGTGAACAGTTCTGCGAAAAGCTCCAGTTCAGATTTCTTATCTACTTCCTGAGCAAGCCCCACCGCTTCAGTGTTTCTTGTTCTCGTATTATCGTAGTTCATTCCCATTATATTAGGATAAATTTTACGCAGCTGATCGTATGCGCCAGCCACTTCATCTTCGTCCTTAAGGACAACGTGCACGTAGTCAGAGCACGCCTCTCCCTCGCCTCTGCCAGCTTCGATAACGTCAGCAAACAGGCCTTCAACCTTGCGCATATCGCGCAGTGGTGTGAGGCCGATTGTGCGGATGGAAACGTCACCCTTTGCGAAAAGTTCCACAACAGTAACTGACTTCTCATGGCCGGCTTCGGACATGGAATACTTGAGCGGTGTACCGCAATAACGAATCCTGCCGCCATCCATATTCTGTGGTCCATGAATATGACCCAGGGCCACATAATCGAAGCCTTCGAAAGCAGCAGCATCGATATTGTCAATGCCGCCCACGCTCACTTCTTCTGAATCGCTTCGAACCGCACCAGTTACGAACTGATGGGAAACAAGAACATTTCGAGCATCAGTGTCGATATCCGTTTCGCCTACAACGGCCTTCATCATGTCGGTGTAATTGCCAATCTCCTGGTCTTCGAAATACCTCTTAACTGCCGCCGGCTTAATGAACGGAAGCATATAGATATTCACGTCACCATTCTCGTCTTCCAGGGTAATCGGATCCACGTGACCGCTATAAGTTCGTGACACGAAAACACCTTCGCTCTCCATAAGGCGGGAAGCGAAGGACATTCTCTCAACTGAATCGTGATTTCCAGCGATGACGAACGTAGGGATACCGCGGCCTGCAAGTTCCACCAGGAAACTGTCAAAGAGCTCAATAGCATCCAGCACAGGCACCGACTTGTCATACACGTCCCCTGCGATAAGTACGCCGTCTGGCTTCTCACTATCTATTATCTTGTAAATTTCATTAATGATATGCTTCTGGTCTTCGATCATGGAATAGCCATTGACCTTCTTGCCCAGATGCAGATCAGATAAGTGAATTAATTTCATAATTTAGAGGCTTTCCTTTAATAATTCGACGATTTCCTCTCTAGTTGGTGGTTCATAGCCACCGTCAAGAATTAATGTGGCATCTGCGATGCCTTCAATCATGTCTTCAGTTACACCAAGCTCACTCAGGTTCATAACGAGACCCAGTTCCTTCATCCATCTCTCCATAGCTGCAAGGCCGTCCATAGCAACTTCTTCCTGGTTCTGACCATAGTGGTCGATTCCCCAAACGTTGCTAGCGAATCTCTCAAGCTTAGGCATGCCGTAATCCAGCATACGTCTATAGTAAGGCATTGAAACTGCAGCCAGAGTCATACCGTGAGTTGCATCTGTGTATGCGCCAACAGCCTGACCCAGCATGTGAACCATCCAGTCAGTTGACTTACCTCTGCTGATGAGTGTGTTCAGTGCCCATGTTGCTGTCCACATAATGTTAGAACGTGCTTCGTAGTTCTGAGGATCCTTCTTAGCTTCGCGTGATGCCTTAACAAGGCTTCTCATGAGACCTTCTGCAATGTAGTCACTTGTATTGTCATCATAACCTGAGAAGTACTGTTCGCAAATGTGGTTAAAAATATCATAAATGCCCGCTACCATCTGATATTCAGGCAGTGTCATTGTGTATCTAGGATTGAGAATAGTGAACCTTGGCATAACGTCTGATGATGCGAATACGTGACCGATCTTCAGATTCTTCTCTCTGTTTGTGATAACTGAGCCAGCGTTCATCTCTGAGCCAGTACCTGCCATTGTGAGGACGCATCCTACAGGGATGATCTGGCAAGTTGGTTCTTCGAATCTGTCGAAGTACTTATCCCATGGGTCCTCTTCTTCGTTTACTGATACAGCAACGGCCTTGGAATAGTCGCATACTGAACCGCCACCAACAGCAAGCAAAAGGTCAACGTTCGCTTCTCTTGCAATAGCAACGCCTTCGCGCAGTTTCTCGATTGTTGGGTTAGGCATTACGCCTGAGATTTCTGTAACCTTCTTGCCAGCTTCATTTAAGATTGCCATTACGTCATCATAAACACCGTTCTTCTTGATGCTGCCGCCGCCGTAAACAAGAACTACGTTCTCGCCGTAATTAGCCAGCTCACCGCTGAGATTAGCCAGTGAATCTTCTCCGAAATACAGTTTAGTAGGATTGTGATAAGTGAAATTACCTAACATGTTTCTTCTTCCTTTCTCCAAATTGTTAACCGAAACTTCTCACATCATTGAGCATCAGCAGTGCATTATCATCACCGAGATTTATTCTCTTGTAGAGAGCTTCTTCTACATCTGATGCGATTGCAGCGATGTCTTCTGGATCAACCATATCTGTGCAGTATGTAAGCATGCTTATTGCCGCTTCAGGGAATGTCCAGATGTCACGGTTCTCACATGCCATCATGAACGCCTTGCCATAAAGGGCTACTGCAAATTCTTCGTCCTTCTCTATTTCCCCACTCCTATATAAATCAGCGATCATAATTGTCGCATTGATATCATTAAGAAGAGCCGCCTTGTCCCAGCAAGCCTTAGCCTTATTAAAATCAGGCATTGTTCCATTACCGAAATAAAAGCAGTTTCCCAGCCAGCTGACAGCTGTGATGTTATGATCAGCAGCTGCGCTCTGCAGGAGCATGAAAGCTTCTGCGTACTCACCTCTGTGATATAGCTCGATAGCATTTAATGTATCGATCTGATCCTGAGTCTTAGGCTGCAGGTCATTAAGCATCGCTTCTACGATTTCCTGTGGGACAAGTATACCATCACCCCATGGATTAATAGCAACGCCACTACAGCCTTCAATCTCAACAGCCTTCTGCATAAGTTCGACCATCGGAATCACATCAGCTGATGATGCTTCACCTTTAGCCTTCTCCCTGTTATTTGTGAAGCAAGCCAGCAGGTTAACACCCTCATCTGTCTCGATTATCTGGAAAAGCACATCTTCTTCATCAGTGCCCTGATTCTCATATTTAATAGGAACGATAACCTTAAGTCCACCCTTCAGTTCTTCGAAAAGTACGTCAAGAACTGCATCTGGTTCATCGTCAAAATCGTTAGCATGCCACTTAGTTAATGCTTCTTCGAGAGCCGGACATCCATCAACGTATGGATTGTCGTCCTCTTCATTTGAGAAAACATTGTTGATTACTGCACTTGGAAATTCTTCTTCGAAGGCTTCCCCTTCATCGCCGAGGATTCTCTCAGCAATCTTGTTGCCCATTGCAAAGCCTATATCATCGATAACGCAGAAGAAAACTTCCATGTCGTAATAACTGCACATATCCAGGAAGTCTGAGCATGACATGATAGCTTCTTCCCACGCCTCTTCCTTAGGATAGCCGTAGATACCAGATGAAATCAGCGGGAATGCAATCGAGTGACATTCATTCTCCATTGCTCTCATAAGTGAACTTCTATACGCATTGTAGAGATCCATCTGTTCTCCATTATTGCCGCCCTGCCAGATAGGACCAACCGCGTGAATGATGTACTTAGCTGGAAGGTCAAATCCAGGTGTGATTACAGCTTCACCAGTAGGACATCCGCCTATAGCATTGCAGGCCGCCTGTAACTTCTCATGTCCAGCCTTACGGAATATTGCGCCGCATACCCCGCCACCTGCGCGCAGTCCAGAGTTTGCTGCGTTAACAATACAGTCAATGTGCATTGTTGTTATATCCTGTTTCTTAATGTTAATTGAACTCATAATCTATCTCCTACCCCTGTGTTCTATTTATAATCTCCACATTGATAATACCCGCGTCTTCAAGATATCTGGCGATAGGCTCTCCAAGTTTACCTGCGCCTGTGACTACAATCTTAATATTTGCCAGGGTATCCCGGTCCGCTTGACTAATCGCACTAATCAGTGCACTACGTGGGTCATCAGCATGTACATTATTGTGCTCAGCACCGACCAATTCATAGACCGGAATGAAAACACTCTCCTTAATATCCTTGATAAGTTCAATATCTGAGTCCACTGTAATATATGATGCTCCCAGCTCCTCGCACTCCTCGGCTTCTGAAACCGAGCTTGCTGATACGCCAATAGACTTGAATGCTACGCATTCTTCATCGCTAAGCGCGCAGAAATCATCGTATGATAAATGAATGTGAGGATGATTAAGGCTCATTGCTACATCTCGCCTGGAGTCAATTATGCACTTAGCCTCGTGCTCCCTGCACATATCAATTGCGCCAATTGCCAGCTTCTCGTATTCAGCCCCTGCCATATCATCTTCGCGAAGAATAAGCATCTTGCAGCCTTCTTCAAGCGCCCCACCAATTTGCTCTATAAGATCATCTGTCAGATGTCCATTTGTAATACAGATAGTTTTATTCATATAAGTAGCCTGTGTAATACCCCTGAAATAAGTTAAACTTCTACTTATATACTAAAAGATGCACCTGTATTTTTCAAGCCTACTTGCGGTGACGAGCCTCATAATCCGCTTCGATTTCAGCCTTCCATTCAGCACCGCCGAATGCCATCGTAGCACTCTTGCTAGCTCTGAATTTAGAAATTGCACTACCTACTACCTGGTAATTAAGCTGTGTTCCTATTTCGTCGCATTCGTAGTTAACAGCGCGGCTCTCATCAATACCAAACTTAGCCGCTTCACTGATAGCATCGATGTTAGCGCCAAGGAAGATAAACTCCCAGCCATACTTCTTCTGCTGACGACGGATCATCTTCTTGATTTCTCTATATGAATATCGCTGGCTGGCATTCTCGAAACCATCTGTCGTAATAACGAACAAAGTCTTCTCAGGTCTATCCTCGTCGCGAGCGTACTTGTGCACATTACCGATGTGATGGATAGCGCCGCCTACAGCATCAAGAAGTGCTGTGCATCCGCGAACGTAATATTCCTTGTCTGTCATCGGCGCTATCTTCTCCAGAGGCACTCTGTCGTGAATAACTTCAGAAACGTTGTCAAAGAGGACTGTGGAAATCAGTGCCTAACCCTCATTTGACTTCTGCTGATTAATCATGGAGTTGAAACCTCCAATGGTGTCCTTCTCAAGACCACTCATTGAACCACTTCTGTCTAAAATAAAAACTACTTCTGTTAAACCCTTCTTCATATTATTCCCTCCTTACTGACTAAGAATTAAATTCTTCTTTGTTGTAATGTCAGTATAAAGAAAACCCCTGTGCAGTGGGTCAACTGCCAGGGGACACTTATCGTTAATATGAATTCTCAGTTTATTCTTCGGCAAATTCTTCGATATGAGCACGTACATATTCTACGAGAACGTCTGATAAATGTTCTTCGTCATACAGTGCATAGAATCCATCGTCAAATTCGTCGAATGGGAATCTACCTTCCTGCTCCTCGAAATCATCGATATCATCGATAGCGAAGGATGACAGATCATCAAGTGAAATTCCATTTTTGTCAAGGAAGTCAGCCAGCAGATCTGCGTGCTTATTGGCGCCAATCTCACGGAGATTCTCCATAAGGTATGGAGCTGTCAGTCTGCTTGAATTAACGAAATACTGGCAAAGGCCGCCATTATTAACTTCTAGCTCGTATGTCTGAACTATATAAAACACGCGAACTCCAGCCTTCAGCTTCTCAAGACGCTCTGCGCTATCAAGGTACTGAATAATATACTCTACTCTGTCAGTAATGGCATCGTATAAGCCTTCGTTATCCAGTGCCAGAAGTTCTTCCTGATTCATATTAATATGTCTTCTGCGAGCCTGCTTCTCCTGGCGAGTCTCACTCATAAATCCGAATAATCCCATGTCGCACCTCCTTAAAATGGTGTTCCAACTTCAATTAAGTTACCGTCTGGATCGTAGAATCTTACTACCTTCTGACCCCACTCATGGCTCATCAGTCTGTTAACGTACTCCACGTCTGGATAGTAACTTTCTAGTTTCTCCACGAACGCCTCGATTTCAGGCTCCTCGAAATATAATTCGCAGGAATTACTGTGGGAAACTATATCCTTTGCGAGAAACTTCTTCCAGTACTCCTCAGCCTGAAGCACGAGTCCATCGCTCATGATAACGTTGCCATCGTAATCCACAAGCACCTGCAGGCTAGACAGGTCGCGATAAAAGTTTACCGCACGGTCTATATCCTTGGTAACGATAAGGAAATTTCTAAGTCTCATTATTCTGTTTCCTTCTCTGCGTCGTAATCGTTCTTATCTTCGTCTTCAAGACCCCACTGGTGGTCTGTGTAGATTGGTGAAACGTGAATGTTACCTTCGCCGTGGTGGTCATAATAAGACTCATAAACTGAGAACATGCCCCCCTACATTGGCACCTTGCCGTCCACATTAACATCTCCATTAGTCTTGTAGCACTTCTTGACTTCAGATGCGAACTTGCCTTCAATCTGATAGTTGTAATCCAGCATTTCTGGCTCTGCTACGATATCGGATAGTTCGTTCAGTTTCTCGTAGAACTGAGTGTAATATCCGTTAACTAACTCGATATTCTCTTCAGGTGTTCTTGCTGCGTTAAATCTAGCTGTATAGTAAGAGTCAGTAATCTGACCATCTAAATTCACATAGAGTGTATATCCAGCAACTGTGTCATAGCCTTCCATAACGCCCATATGAATTGTGTATTCGTCGGATCTGTATTCATGAGGATCTGTAGCGTCGATGTCCTGGCAAATATCTGAATACAGTTCCTGGATTCTCTCCTGAGTTGCAATCACGTTAGCAACTCTAGCATCATTGTTGGCCTGAACTGTAGCAAATCTAGGAATATATGCGAAAGCAAGGACCAGAACTGTAAGCAAAATCAAGAGTCTTTCTGGATTCTGTCTTCTATTGATATGATAGAAGTCGCAAAGAAACCAAGGGTTTGATGTCATCTCCGCGAAGAATTCTCTTCTATCTGGAGTCATCTTAAGCCCCATTAATTCATCGGAACTTGCCTCGCTTACTGTCTTAATTGCAAGTGCAGCTACCGCTCTATATTCAGGGCTTCTAAGCTTAGTCTGAGTCTGCGCTCTTGTTATTACCCATATAATAAACAGAATAAGAATCGCCACGAAAACAACACTAACGCTTCCTATAGAGAAGCCGTCATGAAGGAATGCTCCAAGAATGATTTCGAGAAACATTGCACCGCCAACAATGAAGAATACGCCCAGAAGAGCGAATCTTGAAATTGCTGGGTATGTTGCCAGCTTATTAAGCATCTTCCTATCCTGAGGACGAAGCATGTCCTCACGGCCGATAAACATCTTATCTAATTCCTGTGCGAAAGTCATATTATCTACCCTCTCTAATTATTAAGGCACCTGAACAAGTGGCGCCAGGTCGAAATGAACGAAGGTCTCGTCGATTTCTTCCCATTCGTATATACCATTTTCAATAAAATACTTAATTATTGTATCACTAAGGCTGCTTGGGGACAATGCATGGCCCGCTCTTGCCAGCAGGTCAACAGTCTCATCAAGATTAAGTTTCAGCGTGATAGCCAGAATAAGAACCGTATTCTTCTTGGGCACAGACTGACCATTGATAATCTTATTAAATGTCTGCTTAGACATGCATGCGTTGGTGTATACCCAAGGATTATCGAGGAGTCTACCGTCAATCAGCCTCTGCAGCTTATCTGCAAAGGATTCACTAACCTGGAATCTCAGTTCATCAAGAGATCTTGTTTCGCTTCTCTTGGTCTTCTTCCATCCAAAGATTGAGTGTCGCTTCTGAGTTACCTTAGTCTGCTGTTTCTCCAGCTCTGCCTTCTTCGCATCTGTGATTGACAGTTCCGCCTTCGGCGCCATATTGGCCTGAGGCTGAACGCCGCCTACGACAGGAATGCCAATGCTGGTTTCTGACTCCATGTACTCAGACTCGTCGAAATATACTGGCTCATTGTCAGCAGTCACACCATAGGATACAGATTCTTCAGCTACGAAGGACTCCCTGGCGCAAATCTCTTGCTCTACAATAAGGTTCTCGTCTATATATGATTCCACCTTGCCATATACGTCTTCAGTAGCCTTAACCGATTCGTCATCAAAGACTACAAGGTATACATCAATTTCATGTTCAGCAAGGAACTTACGGATTTCGCTCATGGCAAGAGCCAAGGCAATTGACTTAGGGAATCCGAAGGTTCCTGAAGCAAGAAGCGGAATAGCAATGCTGCTGCACTCCATGTCATAAGCACACTGAAGAGCCTTGCTATAGCAGCTTCTGATAATGTCAACCTCGCCTTCAGCGCCACCTCGCCACTTAGTACCCACAACATGAATGATGTACTTGGCTGGAAGTTCGAACCCTTCGGTAATTGCAACCTGTCCAGGCTGCATCTGTCCAATCATGCTTCGGGCTTCCATGAGCTGGCGCACACCAGCTGCATGGTATACTGCACTGTCAGTTCCACGACCGAATGTTGGCTGTCTATTGGCAGTGTTGACTATAGCGTCAACCTGCGTTTTTGTAATATCATTTCTTATAATTGTTAATGACATCCCAGCTCCTGATTCTTATTTCTCGCACGTATTGTGCTTCACAGTAAATAAGTAAATAAGGACCGGTCTTTACCGGTCCTCAGATTAACTTGCTTATCTAGTGCCTGCTTCCAGCATCTTAGCCTTAAGCTGGTTCTCGATGTTTGCCAGTTCAAGTTCTGCCTGCTGTCTCTTCTCACGACCTTCGTTCTGAATCTTCAGGATATCGTCGATAGTAGCGATGAGTTCTTCGTTAGTGTGCTTGAGAGTCTCCATGTCTACGATGCCACGTTCGTTCTCCTGAGCAACTTCAACTGAACTCTGGTGAAGCAGTTCTGCATTCTTCTTGAGAATGTCGTTAGTTGTATCTGTAACCATTCTCTGAGCCTTGATAGCTTCCTGGCTGTGTGCCAGACCCATTGTGATTACCAGCTGGTTCTTCCACATTGGGAGTGTGTTAACAAGTGTTGAATGAATCTTATCACTGAGGATAATAGCGTTTGACTGTACCAGTCTAATCTGTGGTGCATTCTGCAGGCAAACAGTTCTAGTCAGGTCAAGATCGTGAAGCTTCTTCTCGAAACGTTCGCACATTGAAGCGTAGTCTGTTACTGCCTGAGCATCTTCAGCAAGACCAGTTTCCTGAGCCTTAGCCTTAAGCTGTGGGAGAGTCTCTTCCTGAGCCTTCTTAAGAGCTACCTTACCAGCAGCGATGTACATTGTCAGTTCCTTGAAGTAGATCTTGTTGTTCTCATAGAGCTTGTCCTGAGTTGCAATATCCTTAAGGAGAGTCTGCTGATGAGCTTCCAGCTTAGCTGCGATAGCATCGATGTTAGTCTCAACCTTAGCATAGTGAGCCTTAACGCTCTCTGCCTTGTTAGCCTTCTTGTTAAACATATCCTTGAAGAAGCCCTGCTTCTCGTCTGGATCATACTTAAGGTCAGCTACCAGACCGCTGAGGAGTGGTCCGATTTCGCTCATGTCCTTAGTTCTCATCTGCTTGAGAGCTTCGTCACTGAAGTTAGCCAGTCTCTGCTGTGCTCCAGCGCCGTATGAATTAATGATGTTACTATCGTTAAGGTCAATCTTCTCTGCGAAGTCGTTAATCTGCTTAACTTCTTCTTCTGAGAACTGCTGCATTCTGAATGCTTCAGCGTCCTTAACTTCCATCTGCTCTACCACTTCACTATCAATTGAATCTAATGAAAGTGTAGGCATGATCAGTTCGATATTAGCGTCCTTAACTTCTGGTGCAGGTGCTTCTGCCTGTGCAACTGCCTGTGTCTGTAACTGAATTTCTGACATCCTTATTCTCCTCTCGTAACCTTCCAATTAAAGATTAATGTTAAAATCTGAGTCCAGCAGACCTTCTCTCTCAAGTGTCTGTCTCATAACGTCTATATCAAGTTCTGTGTCAATATCCACGTGCTGCTTAAGCTGGTTCTCAATGTTCTTGAATGCTGTTGCTAAAGTTGAGAACATGCCCTTGATCTGAGCCTTAGTATCTTCTGAAGTAGTGCTCTTCTGATACTTGCCGATAAGCTCGATAGTACTTGGCAGGTATGACTTCTTCATGTTCTGAACGCTCTTGCGGTCAAGATGACTTGGATCGTCCTTGCAAAGCTTGACGATTGTCTTAATTGAACGTTCCATCTTCTTGAGATACTCGATAACTTCTACGTCTTCAGCTGCTGCAACTGCATCCTGAATAGCGTAAATAGTCTTCTCTTCGATTGAAGTTGCGTTCTCTCTCTTTCTCTTCTCTTCTTCTTCAGCTCTGCGCTTAGTGTCAGCTTCTTCCTTAGCCTTCTTAGCTGCGATTTCCTTAGCCATTGTTTCTTCAACAGGAACAATAGGAACACCATCCTTAGTCATTACAACCAGGTTGTACTGACCATTGATGTATGCAGCGATACCATTGGCGTCGTCCTTAAGGAATCCCTTGTTAATCATCTTCTGAATATCAGTAGCAGCCTTCTGCTCTGAAATACCCATCTTAGATGCGATAAAGCTGATCTTAGTGTTTCCTCGGTTATCAATAAGCGCTTCGTAGCGAGCCCACTTCTTGTTTGATACCTTGCCACCCTTGATTCCTGCACCCTTAGGCTTAATAAGCAGAATACCGAATACTGCAAACAGTGCAGTCATACCAATGTTCATTATCGCATCAGATGCGTCATATGAATTCGGAATAGCAGCTAATCCAGCAACTGCAATTAACAGGCAGATAACACCACCTGCAATCTTAGCAACTCTTCCCACTGTCATTGGTGTGTTATTCTTCTTAACACCAGGTTTGCCGCTGCCACTTGGGTACTTACCGCTAAGTCTCATGATGAGCAGAACAATTCCTGCCGGCCAAATAAATAAAAATGCAAGTATGATGCACCATGTTCTCAGGTACCATGGCAAATCATTCTCATTGAAGAATGATGCATACTCACCAAAAGAATCTGTGTTAGGTGTGTATCCTCTATTAACTGTTGATTTACTTTCTCCCTTAGTCACCGTTGACTGTGTGTATCCTGTACCATAATGATATGAATCCTGAACAGTCTCCTTGTTAGGAGCTCCCCCGCACTTAGGGCATGCTAACCATTCATCGCCAAACTGAAGTCCACATTTAGAACAAGTCTTCATCTAGTTTCCTCCTTGTTTTAAAAAACCATTTTCATAACAAGACAATTATACAATAAACTTGTGACCAAATGGTGTACCTGTACCAAAAATTTGATATAAACTTTTCGCTGAGTTATAATAATTTGAGTTTTGTTAAGGAGAAAAATTATGGATAGAGAAAAAGTCATTATCAAAGTGAGCGTACAAGGCATTATTTTTAATGTTATCCTGGTTATTTTTAAGGCTATCGTAGGTCTCATGGCTAACTCAATTGCCATCATCCTGGATGCTGTTAACAACCTGAGTGATGCCCTGGCGCAGATTATCACAATTGTAGGAACTAAGTTATCCGCTAAGGAGCCAGATAAGGAACACCCTTACGGATACGGAAGAATCGAATATATAAGTTCTGCCATCGTAGCAGTTCTGGTTCTCTTCGCTGGTGTTACTGCCCTGAAGGAATCAGCAGTCAAGACAATCCATCCTGAACCTGCAGAATATACAGTAGCAGCACTTATCATCATTGCAGTTGCAGTAGTTGCCAAGTTCCTCTTCGGCCGCTACGTTAAGGCACAGGGAGTCAAGGTTGATTCACAGGCCCTGATTGCAACAGGAACAGACTCATTCATGGATTCAATCCTGTCACTTTCAACACTTGTAGCTGCACTTATCAGCAAGTTCGCTGGACTTAGCCTTGAAGGTATTCTGGGCGTTATTCTGTCACTCTTTATCATCAAAGCCGGTATCGATATTCTCAAGGAGACTCTAGGAAGCATTATCGGTGATAGAGCTGACGGTGAGCTTACAGTTGCGCTCAAGAAGAGAATCCGTGAAATGGACGGAGTTAACGGTGCATACGATGTAATCCTCCACGATTACGGCCCATCACGTTCAATCGGTTCAGTACATATCGAAGTAGATGCTAATATGACTGCCGATGAGATTCATCTGATTACCGATAGAATCATGCGTGACATCTACGATGAATACGGCATCGTACTCACAGTTGGTATCTATGCATCAAATACCGATGAAACAACAAAGGAAATGAGAAAGAATATCTGGGCAAACCTTGCTGACTACGAGCACGTTATCGGAAGTCACGCATTCTTTGTAGATTTCGATCGCAAATACATCTCATACGACTTGGTAGTTTCACACAAGGCTCCTTCATTTAACGCCATCGCAGAAGAAATGAAGGCTAAGACTGAAGAGCTTTATCCAGACTTTAAGGCAGTCGTAAATATCGACCACGACTATAGCGACTAGTAAGCGGTGCGGTGCCAGACCTGAAGGACTGGCACACGCGGATAGATAAAGGCATAAAAATAACCCGGAACATTTCGTTCCGGGTTTTATTTTGCTATTAATTAGTACAGCTTAGCGCCAGCTGGAATGTGGTTGTCAACCATGATCAGGTGAAGCTTCTCTTCGCCTTCTTCGTTGTGTACTGCTGACAGCAGCATACCGCATGATTCGATTCCCATCATTGCTCTTGGTGGCAGGTTAGTGATTGCAACTAATGTCTTGCCAACCAGTTCTTCTGGTTCATAGAAGTCATGGATACCTGACAGGATAGTTCTGTCTTCGCCAGTACCGTCATCCAGTGTGAACTGGAGCAGCTTCTTTGACTTCTTAACTGCTTCACAAGCCTTAACCTTAACAGCTCTGAAGTCTGACTTGCTGAATGTTTCGAAGTCTACTGATTCTTCGAACATTGGCTCGATTTCAACCTTAGAGAAGTCGATAACTTCTTCTGCAGCTGCAGCCTGTGCATCGTTATTCTTAGCGTTCTTCTTAGCGCCGCCATCAAGACTCTTCATTGTTGGGAAGAGGAGTACGTCTCTGATTGCCTGGCTGTCAGTCAGGAGCATTACGAGACGGTCAATACCATAGCCGATACCGCCTGTAGGTGGCATACCGATTTCAAGTGCGTTGAGGAAGTCTTCGTCAGTGTGGTTAGCTTCTTCATCGCCTGCTTCAAATGCAGCATCCTGTGCAGCGAATCTTTCTCTCTGGTCGATAGGGTCGTTAAGTTCTGAATATGCGTTACACATTTCCCAAGTGTTGATGAACAGTTCGAAACGTTCAACCTTAGTTGGGTCTGAAGGCATCTTCTTAGTCAGTGGTGAAATTGCAAGTGGGTGATCCATTACGAATGTAGGCTGGATCAGGTTAGCTTCGCAGAATTCTTCGAAGAATGCGTTAATGATTTCACCCTTACCGTGATAATCTTCGTATTCTACTTCGTGCTTGTCAGCCAGAGCCTTAGCTTCTTCGTCAGTTTCAATCTGGTCGAAGTCAATGCCTGTGTACTTCTTGATGCAGTCATTCATTGAGATTCTCTCGAATGGCTTGCTCATGTCGATTGTAATTCCGTTGTATTCGATTACTGGGCTGCCAACAACTGTCTCAGCAAGATATCTGAACATGCTCTCTGTCAGTTCCATCATACCTTCGTAATCAGTGTATGCCTGATACAGTTCCATCAGTGTGAATTCTGGATTGTGTCTAGTATCAACGCCTTCGTTTCTGAATACTCTACCGATTTCGTAAACTCTTTCAAGTCCGCCAACAATAAGTCTCTTCAGGTACAGTTCCAGTGAAATTCTCAGCTTAACGTCTTCATCCAGTGCATTGTAGTGTGTATCAAATGGTCTAGCTGCTGCGCCGCCAGCGTTTGATACCAGCATTGGAGTTTCAACTTCCATGAAGTCTCTTCCGTCCAGGAAGTTTCTGATCTCCTTGATGATCTTTGATCTCTTGATGAATACTTCCTTAGAATCAGCATTCATGATCAGGTCAACGTATCTCTGACGATATCTTGTATCTGTGTTTGTCAGACCGTGGAACTTCTCTGGGAGAATCTGAAGGCTCTTAGTCATCAGTGTCAGTTCCTTAGCGTGAATTGAAATTTCACCAGTCTTAGTCTTAAATACTTCGCCTCTAACGCCGATGATGTCACCAACGTCGTACTTCTTGAAGCCCTGATATTCTTCTGTTCCGATGTCGTCTCTAGCAACATAAACCTGGATGTTGCCCTTAAGGTCCTGTACGTTACAGAATGAAGCCTTACCCATAACACGCTTAGACATCATTCTACCTGCAATCTGTACTTCCTGACCTTCCAGTGCATCGTAGTTCTCCTTAACGTCTACACTGTGATGAGTCTGGTCATACTTAGTGATTACGAATGGGTCCTTACCTGCAGCCTGGAGATCTGCGAGCTTCTCTCTTCTAACTTTTCTCAGCTGGTTCAGGTCTGGTTCCTGACCCTTCTGCTGATTATTCTTAACGTCTGCCATTGTCTCTCCTCGTCCTCTAATTTGTATTCTTAATCTGCTATCTCTCGATTATCTCTCGATCTTGATG
>JAGHTQ010000065.1 GCA_018065295.1 Candidatus Colimonas fimequi
TCGCACTCCAGAGTCAGAAGACGGCCTTCGCTATCCATGGTATCTGGTGCGCCGATGGCAGGAGTAGAAATCTTACCATCGATTGAGTCCTTGTAAAGAATCATGGTTCCAGCATAGCCTTTCTTAGCGGGTGGCTGGGAGCTTACCCATGCAGTCTGGTAGCCTGGGAATATTTCCACTAACAGCTCTTGGTGTTTCTTCGATGGGCCTGTGGCTGGAAGTTTGTTTCCTGGATTGCAACAATATCTGCGTCTTCTTCAGCAAGTTTATAGAGCACGCCTCTTGAGAGCTGGGCTCTTGCTGAATCTGATGTTAATGCTGCGTTGATGGAATCGATGTTCCACGAAATCATTTTCATTAATTGTTACCTCTATTCTATTTATATGCTTGTATCATTAGCTGCATAATACTATCTAATTATAGCACAAATGATTTGCTTTATTGTATCGTCCACATGGTATAAAATAGTAGCATAAATAAGACGAATCTAAATCCCGAAAGGAGTTCACAATGTCAGCTAAAAAAGTAGGAGCGCTAATTAAGAAAGCCCGCACAGAAGCCGGTTTAACACAGGAACAGCTTGCTAGGAAGGTTAGGGATTGTTCCGCCTCAGATATCAGCAGAGCTGAACGTGGAGAGAAAGCTCTTACACAGGAACAGCTGAAGCAAATCGCTAAGGCAACTGGTGTCACTCAGAAATCACTTCTTGAAGCGGCTGGAAGTTCTAGCTCATCATCCTCATCTTCTGGTTCTAAGACTACAACTATGAAACTGACTGCTGCTGAGAAGAAACTGGTTGAACTCTATCGTGATGCCGACAAGGACAGCAAGTCTGCAGCTATCAAGGCGCTCAAGGGAGAGAATATTTCAATATTTGCTGATATCATTGAGAATCTTCTTGAAAACATCGGCAAGAAATAGCAGCATAAAACAACATGCATTTATAAAGCAAAGGAGATGGACAATCGTCCATCTCCTTTTTCATTTCGTGTAAGCACTTTTTTCGCAAATCGAGAAAAATTCTGCTGTAACGACGGGGTTCGATGGCAAGGTGTCATCTTTTGTTAATGAAATAACAAGTGTGACTGGGGCCGTTTCTGTGAATTTATAAGGGTTTTCCTGTATTTTGTACATAAAACCAGTTACATAGGAAAAACAAGAAGTCCTGTGAGATTGACAAAAGTTTGTCTAGGGGTATAATGTATACAGGATACGAAAGCAACCGCGATTACCTTTGCGCAATGCGTAATGGGTAACCGAAAGTAACAAGACGTAGCTGGAAAAGTCCCGTTACCACTCGCGTCCGTGTATGAAAATGTTTGTGTTAGCCAGTGTACAGGCACTGGCAGTGTTAAGAAATCCCTATAGGAATAAGGATATGGAGGTAAAATTATGGCAAGATTCACATTACCAAGAGACATCTATCATGGTGCAGGAGCAATTGATGAACTGAAGAACTTCAAGGGCAGCAAAGCAATGGTTTGCGTAGGTGGCGGATCAATGAAGAGATTCGGATTCCTGGACAGAATCGTTGCAAATCTTGAAGAAGCTGGAATGGAAGTTCAGCTTATCGAAGGTATCGAACCAGACCCATCAGTAGAAACAGTAATGAAGGGTGCAGATGCAATGCTGGCATTCCAGCCAGACTGGATCGTAGCAGTAGGCGGCGGTTCACCAATCGATGCTGCAAAGGCTATGTGGATTAAGTACGAATATCCAGAATGTACATTCGAAGATATGTGCAAGGTATTCGGAATTCCAGAACTGAGAAAGAAGGCTCACTTCTGCGCTATCTCATCAACATCAGGTACAGCAACAGAAGTAACAGCATTCTCAATTATCACAGACTATGCTAAGGGTATCAAGTACCCAATCGCTGACTTCGAAATCACACCAGACGTTGCAATCGTTGACCCAGAACTGGCACAGACAATGCCACAGAAGCTGGTAGCACATACTGGTATGGATGCAATCACTCACGCAGTTGAAGCTTATGTATCAACAGCTAACAGTGATTTCACAGATCCACTTGCAATCCATGCAGTTGAAATGATCATGGATACACTGGTTAAGTCATATAATGGAGACGAAGAAGCAAGAAGCGCAATGCACAATGCACAGTGCCTGGCAGGTATGGCATTCTCAAACGCACTTCTTGGTATCGTTCACTCAATGGCACACAAGACTGGTGCTGCATTCGCTGATTATGGTGCACATATTATCCATGGCGCAGCAAACGCAATGTATCTGCCAAAGGTTATCGCATTCAACGCTAAGGACGAAACTGCGAAGAAGCGTTACGGCGTTCTCGTAGACTACATGGGCATTTGCGCAAAGGATGCATCAGACGACGATAAGGTTGCTGCACTCATCGCTCACCTGAGACAGATGAACGACGACCTGAACATCCCACAGTGCATCAAGAACTACGGCGCTGACAGCTATCCAACAGAAACTGGCTTCGTTCCAGAAGAAGTATTCCTGGAAAGACTGCCAGAAATCGCAGCAAATGCAATCCTCGACGCATGCACAGGTTCAAACCCAAGACAGCCATCACAGGAAGAAATGGAAGAACTCCTCAAGTGCTGCTACTACGACACAGAAGTTAGTTTTTAACTAACACGCGCCCCTTCATTTTAAAAAATCCCAAATTACAATAATACTTTTAAGACGTTTAAAGGAGATGGACATTTGCCCATCTCCTTTTGCTATTCAAAACCCCGGGCCGATAGGTTATAATATGAGTGTTAAGAAAACGAAATGAGGAGGAAGGCGAAATGAATTTTAAAATGTATCACAACAATATTACTGTTCTTGATATTGATAGATCGCTGAAGTTCTACGAAGAGGCGCTGGGCTTCACAGAGAAGAGACGTATCAATGGTGAAGGCTTCGTAATCGTATTTGTTGGCAACGACACAACAGATTATCAGCTTGAGCTGACTTGCTACACAGAGCGCAAGGAACCTTGGAACCTGGGCGATAACGAAATCCATCTAGGTGTGAGAACAGATGACATTGAAGCGGCTCACGCACATCACGAGAAGATGGGTTGCATCTGCTTCGAGAACCCAGGAATGGGCATTTACTTCATCAATGACCCTGATGGTTATTGGACAGAAATCGTACCAGTAAGATAAGCATAAGAAATAACCTTGAAACCCTTGAAATTATTGACATCGAGCG
The DNA here is from genome assembly GCA_018065295.1 of Candidatus Colimonas fimequi. Classification (GTDB taxonomy): domain Bacteria; phylum Bacillota; class Clostridia; order Peptostreptococcales; family Anaerovoracaceae; genus Lentihominibacter; species Lentihominibacter fimequi. The sequence continues at coordinate 3,187 of JAGHTQ010000065.1, forward strand.
GTGTCAATGATAAAATACTCGATGTCTAGGCTATGAACATATGTCAGTACGAATGACACGTGCGGCACAGAGAGAAACGCAGCTAGCTGAGAGCGTTTCGCGCAGGTCACGAGGAAATTTCAGTATGGGAGCCTTCCGGCGAAAAGCTATTCACGAGAGTTGGCAATGAAGCGTGTTACGTTTTGCCAGCGAGTCCAGTGTACGTAGTGAATGCGTTAAGCCGGATGTAGGTGTACAAGACAATTTACACGACTCGAGTGCAGAACTCATAGAGTTCTGAAATAGGGTGGTACCGCGATCAACATCGTCCCTTGTAGTTTATAAGTGGCGGTGTTTTTTTATTGGCTTTAACGGAGCCTGACATAGAAAAACACACGTGAAAGGAGAACGTTATGAAAGATAGAATTAATAGCATCTGGGAAGAGGCGAAAGTTAAGATTTCCAGTGCTGCTAATGAACCAGAACTGCAGCAGATCAAGGCTGCATTCGTAGGTAAGCAGGGTGCGCTCACTCTCGTTATGAAGGAGATGGGTAAGGTTGCACCTGAAGACAGACCAGAAATCGGTAAGTTAGTAAACGTAGTTAAGAACGACGTTGCTAAGCTCATCGACGACACAAGAACTGCACTGAAGATGAAGGCTTCAGAAGTTTCACCTGACTTCGACGTTACTGTTCCAGGTACAATGCCAGGAAATGGTGGTCTTCACCCAATCACACAGATGTGCTACGACCTGAACGACGCTTTCAGATCAATGGGTTTCGAAGTATTCCAGGAAGACGATATTACAAGTGAAATGTACGGCTTCGACGTACTCAACTTCCCACAGAACCACCCAGCAAGAGAATCAATGGATACTTACTGGCTGGAAGGTCACGATGAAGGCGCTACAAACGAGAAGCTTTGCTTAAGACCACACCTGACTGGTGGTTCAGTTAGATACATGCAGACACATGAACCTCCATACAGATTCGTATATCCAGGCAGAGTTTACAGAAACGAAACTACAGATGCTCACCACGAAAGAGCATTCTTCCAGTACGAAGCACTGATCGTTGACAAGGACATCACTTTCACATCAGGTAAGGTTCTCATTCAGACTATCCTGAGCAAGGTATTCGGTAAGGACGTTCCTGTAAGAATGAGATCAGGATTCTTCCCATTCGTAGAACCAGGATTTGAAATCGACATGGAATGCCAGGTTTGCGGCGGCAAGGGCTGCAGCGTATGTAAGCACGTTGGCTGGATCGAAGTAATGCCAGGTGGCTCACCTCATCCTAACGTACTTAGAGCAGCTGGTCTTGATCCAGATGAATACACAGGTTTCTATGTAAACATCGGCCTTGATAGACTGGTTATGATGCGTTACGGCGTAGACGACGTAAGATTATTCCACAGCGCTGACTTAAGATTCCTTAAGCAGTTCAGATAATAGAGGAGGTAAAATAAATGAAATTATCATTATCATGGATTAAAGATTTTGTAAACCTCCCAGAGGATACAGATCTGAAGCAGTTAGCATACGACCTGACAATGGACACTGTTGAGGTTGAAGATGTTGAATATATGGCTGAGCGTTTCGACAACATGGTTGTTGGTGTTATCAACAAGATCGAAGCACATCCAGACGCAGACAAGCTGAGAGTTTGCTACGTTGACCTTGGTGAGCTGGGCGAACAGAAGATCGTTTGCGGCGGTACTAACATTGCAGAAGGCATGAAGGTTCTCGTTGCTTGCCCAGGCGCTGTTTGTAAATGGCATGGCGAAGGCGAACCAGTTGTTATCAAGAGCGGTAAGCTGCGTGGCGTTGAATCATACGGCATGATTTGTGGTTCAGACGAAGTTGGTCTTGGCGAACTGCTGCCAGCTGGCGATCACGAAATCACAGACCTCTCTGCATTCGACGCACCCGCAGGTACTCCAATTGCCAAGGCTCTTGACCTGGATGACGTAATTCTCGAAATCGACAACAAGTCAATGACTAACAGACCTGACCTTTGGGGTCACTATGGTATCGCTAGAGAAATCGCAGCACTTTATAATCTGCCACTGGCACCAATCGAGCCTTGGACTACAGATGTACAGTCAGATTTCAACGGAGATATCGACGATGCTGAGAGATGTCCTAGATATATCGGCGTACAGATGGAAGGCGTTAGCGTTAACCCTGCTCCATACCAGATGCAGAACAGAATCTGGAAGGTTGGCATGAGACCAATCAACGCACTGGTTGACATTACTA
>JAGHTQ010000235.1 GCA_018065295.1 Candidatus Colimonas fimequi
TTCTTCAGCTTCTCTCTCAGCTGCTATCTGCGCACGTCTGAGGGCAACTGCTTCAGGAGTCTCTTCTTCATCAGTAATGAGAACTGCCCCTCTCTTCTTCCTGTAAAGCTTAACGTAAGTCTTCTTCTCATGTGGCATGTTGATACCAAGTTCGATGATGTTGATACCCTGCACCAGCATGAACAGACCAAGGAGAACCAGAGTTGTAAGAACTGATACCAGAGGGTTAACAAATCCGAACAGGCCAACGATTGTTGTTACAATACCTGTTCCCAGTGTGATAATGAAGTTGCTTCTCTTGTTCTGAATGTTAATATGTGTTGCCGCTTCGATTCTGAGAACACCTGTAACAAGTACCCACATGCCGAATACCATGTGGATTGAAGTATCTGCAACAAGCTGATTGCAGATAACAAGTATTCCAAGAAGCAGTGTGATCAGTGCGTCTACCAGAATCCATCCGTTGTTATCGCCCTTGTTATGAAGGCCTCTACCAATCAGATAACCCAGTATATGAACTGCTCCGTTTAATATCATTACAATTCCGATAATAAATGCTACGGCAAGGAATGTCTGTCCTGGATTCATGAAACAGAATATTCCTGATATTGCCATAAGTACTCCACTTAATATAGTTAATACTCTCACGAGATTTCTCCTTTACCAGATATCGTCAAATTCTTTCGCAAGAACTGTAGTCTTCTCTTCTTCAGGCGCCACTTTCTCTCTAGCTCCATCGATTATGTTGTATATCACGATTGCCCCACCTACTAAAAGTATGAAGTTTCGAATGAAATTATTAAGTTTACTTATCATAATATCGCCCCTTCCTATTGGCAAATATTATACCATATTTCTCCTGCCTATTGTATAATATTTTGAAGAAAGGAGGACGATATGGACAGAACAATTCTGCATTGCGACATGAACGGATTTTTCGCTTCAGTAGAGCTTCTGGATTACCCTGAGCTTCGTGACAAGCCAATGGCTGTATGTGGCAATCCAGACAGCAGACACGGCATTATCCTGGCTAAGAATGAGATTGCCAAGAAGTATGGCGTAGTCACTGCCGAGACTCTGTGGCAGGCTCGCAAGAAGTGTCCTGACCTTCAGACCGTACCTCCACATCACGATAAATATGCACGCTTCAGTAAACTGATCAATAACATATATCTTCAGTACACAGATATGGTTGAGCCATTCAGCGTTGACGAATCATGGCTTGACGTTACCGCATCAAGAAGGCTCTTTGGAACAGGCGAAGAGATTGCCAACACCATTAGAGAGCGTGTTAAGAAAGAACTTGGACTTACACTATCTGCCGGCGTATCATACAACAAGATTTTTGCCAAGATGGGAAGCGACTACAAGAAGCCTGATGCAACAACTGTAATCTCAAGAGAAAATTACAAGGACCTTCTTTGGCCAATGGATATCGGCGAGCTTTTCTTCGTGGGCAAGGCAACTGCCAATAAGCTTCGAGGATGCGGCATCACCACCATCGGTAAACTGGCACAGTCAGACAGGAACATGCTCATTAACCTTCTGGGTAAGCACGGCGGCGTTATCTACGACTACGCCAACGGATATGACGAAACTCCTGTTAAGAGATACGATGAACGTGAACCAATTAAGTCCGTTGGTAACGGGACGACTTTTCATAGAAATCTTGAAGGACTTGAAGACATTCAGACTGCAGTTCGCGGACTGTCAGACACTGTCGCAACAAGGCTTCGCAAGCACAAGGTTAAGGCCTTCGGAATCAAGGTGGATATCAAGGATCCTGACCTTAAGACCATATCAAGGCAGGTGCAGCTAGAGAACCCTACTAACCTTGCTGAAACCGTTGCAGACACTGCAGTAGAGATCATCAAGAAGTCTTGGGATCTTAATAAACCTATACGTCTTCTGACTATTACCGGCATTAACCTTTGCGATGAGAATCAAGCTCAGCAGCTGTCCCTCTTCGCAAGCGAAAACTTTGCTCAGCAGCGGGGTGAGAAAGTCGAACGTGCCATGGACGACATCCGCAAGAAATTCGGAACCGGTGTCATCAACTTCGGCAGCGTTGTCAATAATGATATAGGTGTTAGTGTGGGAGCACCGCTCAAGAAGGAGAAATAGGATCGGTGCCAGACCTGAAGGACTGGCACACGGAGATTATAAAAGGACCCGAAATTCGGTTGGAATTCAGGTCCTTATTTTTATTGATTTGCAATTTTTTCTGCAAGGTCGCTTAGATACTCCCAGCGTTCCATCTTCTCAAGAAGCTCCATCTCAAGAGCATCCTTCTCCTCTGACAGTTCTGTCAGTTTAGAGTAGTTGGTCATGTTCTCAGACATCTTCTGCTCAACATCAGCAATCTTATTCTCAAGATCTTCGATGATGCCGTCGATCATCTCATACTCGCGCTTCTCGTTAAATGAGAACTTGAGTTTTTTGCCACCGCTGTTGCGGCCATCGCTTCCGCTAGCAGTACTTGCGGCTGGCTTAGCTGATGACGCCGCTTCTTTAGCCGCAGCTTCCCTCTCGTCCTTCTCGTTCATGTACTTACTGTAACCGCCTGTATAGTGGCCAACGTAGCCCTTTCCTTCGAATGCAAAGGTTCTAATTACCAGTCTATCCAGGAAATATCTATCGTGGGAAACGATGATAACAGCACCTGGGAACTCGTCCAGGTAGTCTTCCAGAATAGTCAGTGTATCGATATCAAGGTCATTAGTCGGTTCGTCAAGAATCAGTACGTTTGGCGCCTGCATGAGAATTGAGAGAAGATAGAGTCTTCTCTTCTCACCGCCGCTTAGCTTCTCGATTTTTACCGAGTGCATGTATGATGGGAAAAGGAATTTCTCCAGCATCTGTGATGCTGACAGATATCCGTCGCTAGTCTTAACTGATGATGCGATGCTCTCAACAAACTTGATGATACGCATGTCTTCGTCAAGATGCTCCGACTCCTGTGAGAAATATCCGATCTTAACAGTCTGGCCAATATCAACGTTACCACCGTCAGGTTCCACCTGGCCCATGATCATTCGTAGAAGGGTTGTCTTACCGCAGCCATTAGGACCTACGATACCGATTCTATCGTTTCTAAGAATGTTGTAGCTGAAGTTCTCGATGCATTTCAGCTGGCCGTATGCCTTGCTTATATCGTTAATCTCGATAATCTTTTTTCCCAGTCTAGAACTAATAGTTCCAATCTCAAGCTGAGGATTATCAAAGGTCTGTTTACCATCTTCGAGTTC
>JAGHTQ010000196.1 GCA_018065295.1 Candidatus Colimonas fimequi
GCCTGTAAGCATCGGCTTCACTTAGGCCATCTCGATTCATCAATAACAATTTCGCATTATCGATAACCTTCTGGTCTTTTGGCGATCTTCGATGTCGTTTCTTATTGTTAATACCTGTTTCGCCACAGACCAACGTTCGTACTGTATTGGTTAAGTCTGCAACCTTAAATGGTATTTTCAAGTTTGTAATGTTATCGGAAATGATATCTCGCTTGTTCTCTCGGGATAAGAGGAGCACCCGAATAGTTGGCGGCAGATAGAAGGATAGTGTTTCATATCGCATGGAACCAACAGTTTGTGTACATATGAGGAGTGACACATCATACTTGCGTATTGTTGTAATTACTTCACGGCTGCCCTTGCAGAGAACAATGTCAGATTCTATTCCATTATTATGGATAATATCTTTAAGGCGGCAGGCATCACCATACTTAGGCATGGCAATAACTATGTAGCCCATCAGGTCCTCCGCTATACTTTGTTGAGATATCTGTTAATTTCCCAGGCAGAAACTTCATTCATGTAATCCTGCCATTCGTTATACTTGATTTCCTTATAAATTTCGGCAAAATCTAAGCCGATTGCATTTTGAACAACTTCATCTGCATCAAGTGCATCAAGAGCTTCCTTAAGAGAGCCAGGAAGCAGTGGACTTGTCTGCATGACGTCGCCATTAAGTGTCAGATTATCGCCGGGCTCGATCCTATTCTTGATGCCGTCCATTCCAGCCTCGATGCATGCAGCAACGAGCAGATATGGATTAGCTGTGCCATCAGGAAATCTAAGTTCTATCTTAACATCATTAGCGTATTCCTTAAGTTTAACGAACGCATGCTGTCCCTTGCTTGACCATACAATCTTCTTAGGAGTCTGTGAGCCTGTAAGCAGGTGCTTATATGAATTAACAGTAGGATTACCAATAGCCGTTAATGCAGCGCCGTGCTTCAATATGCCACCGATAAAATAATAAACAGCATCAGAGGCTGAACCATCTGCATTTCTGAAGATATTGCGGCCATCCTTGAGCATGGTGAAATTAACATGCATGCTCGAGCCATCCATATCATTACGTGGCTTAGGCATGAAAGTAGCATGTAATCCGAACCCCTTAGCAATTGATCGCACTGCAAATCTAAACTTCTGAATAGCATCAGCTGTTGTAAGGGCATCAGCCTCTTCGAAGTCTATTTCATGCTGAGCGGGTGAGCCTTCGTGGTGAGAAGACTCGATAATGAAGCCCATTTCTTCAAGCATGAGCACGATATCATGACGTGCTGTTTCACCGAAATCTGAAGGGGCAACATCCAAGTAGCCAGCTGATTCATAACAATTGGTCGTAGGCATTCCGTTATCATCAGTGTGGAACAAGAAAAACTCACACTGAGGGTCAACGATAAAAGAATAACCATCATTCTCAATCTTATTAAGTACGTTCTTGAGAATTTGTCTTGAACTGAATTCAAACGGTGTGCCATCTTCATAACACACATCACAAGTCATAGCAGCAACCTTGCCACGCTGCGGTCTCCACGGAAGGATAGCAAACGAGTTAAGTGATGGTCTCAGATATAATTTCTCATCGCATTCATATCTGCCACCGTAGATTGCACGACCCTCGAATGAGTGTCTGTTTCTAAATACTCGTTCCATCTGTCCGGGAGTTACGGACATGTTCTTAAGTCTGCCGAATACATCAGTAAACTGTAATCTGATAAACTCGACACCCTCTTCTTCGATAATGTCCAGAATTTCTTCCTTTGTCATCTTTTGTTCCTCCTAGGATTCTTAAACCAATTAAAGATTGGAATATCCCATAAGGTCTTCGTCGACTTCCTTAGCGACCATTCGTCCCTCGGCAATTGCCCAGACTACAAGAGACTGTCCTCTGTGAGCATCGCCGGCAGTGAATACGTCATCAACTGAAGTTTTAAACTTACCGTCCTCTGTAGAGATATTGCTTCTTACGTCTAATTTTACACCAAATCCATCGGAAATATAACTTTGAGTGCCACAAAAACCTGCACAAATAAGTACCATATCTGCAGGAAGTTCCTTCTCGCTGTTAGCAACAGGAACCATTGAAATACGACCTGATTTCTTGTCAAGTTCCTGCTTAAGAGCAACAGTAATTGCGCTACGCAGACTACCGTCTTCATTCTTGAGGAATTCCTTGACTGTTGTCTGATATACACGAGGATCAGCACCCCAAATAGCGGATGCTTCCTCCTGACCATAGTCGGTCATTTTAACCTTCGGCCATTCTGGCCATGGGTTGTCATAAGTTCTTGCCGCTGGTGCTTCAGGCATCATCTCAAGTTGCGTTACGTTGGCTGCACCAAGTCTTATGCATGTGCCTACGCAGTCATTACCGGTATCGCCACCGCCGATTACAATAACGTTCTTGCCCTTGACAGGTCCGAAGTTAAACGGCTGCTTGCTAATCAGCTCCTCGTGATCGTAATTCATATCCATCAGATGCCTGCTTACGTGACTGAGGAAATCCACCGCGAAAAATATGCCGTTTGCATCCCTTCCGGGAGCGTCGATATCTCTAGGCTGTGATGCACCCGTGCAAAGAATCACGCGGTCATACTTTGTGCGAAGCTCTTCAGCTGTCACGTCGACACCTACGTTCACATTGCAGATGAAATCTATGCCAGCGCCTTTCATCAGCTTGAGTCTGCGATCGATGATGCGCTTATCAAGCTTCATGTTCGGAATGCCGTAGCGGAGAAGTCCGCCAGGTCTGTCGCTGCGCTCATATACAGTAACCTTGTGGCCGCGTCTGTTCAGCTGCTGGGCAGCAGACAAGCCCGCGGGACCACTGCCGATGATTGCAATAGTTTTGCCTGTTCTGATTTCAGGTGTGATCTCCTTGACATAACCTTCATTAAACGCGTGTTCAATGATATTCCACTCGTTTTCTTTTGTTGATACAGGCTCAGTATGAAGACCGTGTGTACATGCCTTCTCGCAGAGTGCAGGGCACACTCTAGCTGTGAATTCAGGGAGACCGTGGGTAATGCTAAGACGATGATACGCCTGCTCCCATGCTCCTCTGTATATTAAATCGTTTGTTTCTGGAATGAGATTATGCAATGGACATCCAGAAACCATAGCACCTATAGTGTCACCATATTGACAGAACGGCACACCGCATTCAAGGCATCTGCCGCCTTGAAGTCTCTGATCTTCAAGGCTGAGATGTTTGTGAAACTCATTGAAGTTTTTAATTCGGTCGCGTGGCGCAATGACAGGGCCATCTATTCTTTCATATTCTTGAACTTCTATTAATTTACTCATTTTCTCTCCTCCTCTCGTGACTGTGTGCATTTGTAGAATGCTTCAATCTGTGCATCTTCGTGACTCATTCCCTGTTCTTCAAACATTGATGTTGCTGACAACAGATTCTTGTAATCAGCAGGAATGATTTTCTTGAAGTTTGCAATTTCGTCAGCGAAGTTATCGAGAATCTTCTGAGCGTTTAATGAACCAGTGTATTTAACGTGATTTTGGAGAAGATCACTAAGCTGTAGGCGATCTGCCTTGTTTTCTATTTTTTCCATAAGGACAAGTTCCTTATTAAGATGCTTATAAAGGTTGTTGCTCTTATCATATACGTAAGCGATACCGCCGCTCATGCCAGCAGCGAAGTTCTTGCCAGTTGGTCCAAGAACTACAACGCATCCACCAGTCATGTATTCGCAGCCGTGTTCGCCGACGCCTTCAACAACAGCCTTGGCACCGGAGTTGCGAACGCAGAAACGTTCACCAGCCATTCCAGCAATATATGCTTCGCCAGATGTTGCACCATAGAGCGCTACGTTACCAGCGATAATATTTTCGTCTGTGCTGTATCCTGCGTTTTCAGGAGCACGTACTATAATGCGACCGCCCGAGAGACCTTTGCCCAGGTAGTCGTTGGCATCGCCAGCAAGATCAATTGTCATTCCTGACGGA
>JAGHTQ010000088.1 GCA_018065295.1 Candidatus Colimonas fimequi
CTTCACCGATGATCTTACGCTTAGCTTCTGGTTCTTCTGCGCCAGCCAGCTTAGCATAGTATCTGTCCTGAGCGTTAACTCTGATGAAGTTCAGGTCGAAATCGCCTTCAGGTCCGAATACTGCTTCAACTTCGTCACCTTCGTTCTTACGGAGAAGACCGTGGTCAACGAATACGCAAGTCAGCTGATTACCGATAGCCTTACTGAGAAGACCTGCAGCTACTGATGAGTCAACGCCGCCTGAAAGTGCCAGGAGCACCTTACCGTCGCCAACCTTCTCCTTGATAGCCTTGATTGAATCTTCAACGAATGAATCCATTCTCCAGCTAGCATCACAACCGCAAATGTTGTGTACGAAGTTCTGAATGATTTCCTTACCATATACTGAGTGAAGAACTTCTGGATGGAACTGAATTGCATAGAGTCCCTTCTCCTGGTTCTCGCATGCTGCAACTGGACAGTCGTTAGTGTGAGCAACGATCTTGAATCCAGGTGCTGGCTCAGCGATGTAGTCTGAGTGGCTCATCCATACAATACTCTCGTCTGGAATATCTGAGAACATTGGTGAAGTAGTATCGAAGTAAGTGTTAGTCTTACCGTATTCGCCAACTTCTGCTACGCCTACCTTGCCGCCCAGGTCATGCTGCATCATCTGTGCACCATAGCAAAGTCCCAGAACTGGAACACCCAGTTCAAATAATTCTGTGCCGAGAGTTGGAGCGCCTTCTTCGTAGCAGCTGTTAGGGCCGCCAGTGAGAATGATGCCCTTAGGATTCATTTCCTTTACCTTCTCAACACCGATTCTGTATGAATAAATTTCACTGTAAACATTGCATTCTCTGACTCTTCTTGCAACCAGCTGATTGTACTGTCCGCCGAAGTCAAGAACGATGATTTTTTCGTTGTCGATTGCCATATTGTACCCTTCCTTAGTGATTTATCCCAAACAATTATTCTCTGTTTCTAGCTCTAAGCATTACGTCGTGTGCGCCACCTTCAACGATTGAAGTTGCTGATACGATTGTCAGCTTAGCGTTCTTCTGAAGTTCAGGAATAGTCAGTGAACCGCAGTTACACATTGTTGACTTAACCTTCTGCAGTGACTGACGAACGTTGTCGCTAAGTGGACCAGCGTATGGTACGTATGAGTCAACGCCTTCTTCGAAGCTGAGCTTGCTGTCGCCACCCATGTCGTATCTCTGCCAGTTTCTAGCTCTGTTTGAACCTTCACCCCAGTATTCCTTGTAAACCTGACCGTTAAGAGTCAGCTTGTTTGTTGGAGATTCGTCGAATCTTGAGAAGTATCTACCGAGCATGAGGAAGTCTGAACCCATAGCCAGTGCCAGAGTCATGTGGTAGTCATATACGATACCGCCGTCTGAGCAGATTGGAATGTATACGCCAGTCTTCTGGAAATATTCGTCTCTAGCCTGAGCTACTTCGATAACAGCTGAAGCCTGTCCACGGCCGATACCCTTCTGTTCTCTTGTGATACAGATTGAACCGCCGCCGATACCGATCTTGATGAAGTCTGCACCAGCTTCTGCCAGATACATGAAACCTTCTCTATCTACAACGTTACCAGCACCAACCTTAACTGAATCACCGTAGTGTTCTCTGATCCAGTCGATAGTCAGTTTCTGCCATTCTGTGTAGCCTTCTGATGAGTCTATGCAAAGCACGTCAGCGCCAGCTTCCAGCAGAGCAGGTACTCTCTGAGCGTAGTCTCTAGTGTTGATACCAGCACCTACTACGTATCTCTTGTGAGCGTCCAGCAGTTCGTTAGGGAATTCCTTATGTGTATCGTAGTCCTTACGGAATACGAAGCTGTCCAGTCTCTGGTTATCATCAATAATAGGAAGCGCATTCAGCTTGTTATCCCAAAGGATGTCGTTAGCTTCGCTGAGTGTAACGCCCTTCTTAGCGTAGATCAGCTTCTCATATGGCTTCATGAATTCAGCCACCTTAGTGTCCAGTGACAGTCTGCTTACTCTGTAGTCTCTGCTTGTTACGAGACCTACCAGCTTGCCTTCTGGAGTACCGTCGATAGTTACTGCAGTTGTTGAGTGACCAGTTCTTGCCTTCAGATCAAGAAGTTCTGCCAGTGTCTGGTCAGGTCTGATGTTAGCATCACTCTTAACGAAGCCAGCCTTGTGAGTCTTAACTCTCTTAACCATTGCAGCCTGGCTCTCAATTGTCTGTGATCCGTAGATGAATGATACGCCGCCTTCCTTAGCCAGCGCGATAGCAAGTCTATCTCCTGATACAGCCTGCATGATAGCTGATACCATAGGAACATTCATTGTAATAGGGCATTCTTCTTCGCCCTTTCTGTATTTAACAAGTGGTGTCTTTAATGATACGTTCTCTACTCTGCATTCTGTTGAAGAATAACCCGGTACCAGAAGGTATTCATTAAAAGTTCTTGAAGGTTCTTCATAGATAAATGCCATTATTTGCCTCCTAATTTGCCTATTATATCCATAATAAAAAGTATTAACTCATTTTATCGCAAAAACGTTGGAATTACAACAACAATGACAATTTAATATAGTATACAATTTTTTCCAACTCTAACCAAAACTCCACATTAACACAACGAAAAAAGCAGCTCCAACGAGCTGCTTTCTTCTATTATGAGATGTTTTATCATCGTTTATTACATGGATTACATCATTCCTGGCATGCCGCCACCCATGCCGCCCATGCCGCCCATAGGCATTGCAGGAGCTTCTACTGGGATTTCTGTGATGCCAGCTTCTGTTGTCAGCAGGAGTGCTGATGCTGAAGCTGCGTTCTGCAGAGCTGATCTTGTTACCTTAGCAGGGTCAACGATACCAGCACCGATCATGTCAACGTATTCGTCAGTTGCTGCATTGAAGCCAACGCCAACTTCGCTAGCCTTAACCTGAGCAACGATAACGCTACCTTCATAACCAGCGTTCTCAGCAATCTGTCTAACTGGTTCTTCAATAGCTCTCTCGATGATCTTAGCACCAGTCTTAACGTCGCCGCTAAGTGTCTCAACGTATGCGTGAACTGCAGGGATTACGTTAATCAGAGCAGTACCACCACCAGCTACGATACCTTCCTGTACAGCAGCCTTAGTTGCGTTGAGTGCGTCTTCGATTCTCAGCTTACGTTCCTTAAGTTCAGTTTCTGTAGCTGCACCAACCTTGATAACTGCTACGCCGCCTGCCATCTTAGCAAGACGTTCCTGAGTCTTCTCTCTATCGAAATCTGATCTAGTTGTTTCGATCTGGTTTCTGATCTGAGCAACTCTATCAGCGATATCTTCTGGGCTACCAGCACCATCAACGATAACTGTGTTCTCCTTGTCAACCTTAACTGTTGCAGCTGTACCCAGCATGTCAACAGTAGTTTCCTTAAGTTCATAACCAAGGTCAGTTGAGATAACAGTACCGCCAGTGATAACTGCGATATCTTCCAGATATGCCTTACGTCTTTCGCCAAATCCTGGTGCCTTAACTGCTACGCAGTTGAATGTGCCCTTCAGCTTGTTAACGATGATTGTAGCAAGAGCTTCGCCTTCCAGATCGTCACAAATGATCAGCAGGCCTCTACCCATCTGAACAACCTGCTCGAGAACTGGCAGGATCTCCTGAATGTTGTTGATCTTCTTATCTGTGATCAGAATAAGAGGATTGTCCATTGTAGCTGTCATCTTCTCTGTATCGTTAACCATGTATGCTGAGAAGTAACCTCTCTCGAACTGCATACCTTCTACTACTTCCAGAGTAGTACCCATTGACTTGGATTCTTCAACAGTGATAACGCCGTCCTTACCAACCTTCTCCATAGCGTCAGCGATAAGTCCGCCGATTGCATCGTCTGCAGCTGATACTGCAGCTACATTAGCGATAGCTTCCTTGCTATCTACAGGAACTGCGATCTTCTTGATTTCATCTACTGCTACTTCTACAGCGCCCTGAATACCCTTCTTGATGATCATTGGGTTAGCACCAGCAGCAACGTTCTTGAAACCTTCCTTGATGATAGCCTGAGCCAGCAGTGTAGCAGTAGTAGTACCGTCACCAGCAACGTCATTAGTCTTGGAAGCAACTTCCTTAACTACCTGAGCGCCCATGTTCTCAACCTTATCTTCAAGTTCAATTTCTCTTGCGATAGTAACACCATCGTTAGTGATGAGAGGAGCACCGAATGCCTTCTCGATCAGAACGTTTCTTCCCTTAGGACCAAGTGTAATCTTAACTGTGTTAGCCAGCTTATCTACGCCTGCCTGCAGGCTTCTTCTGGCTTCTTCACCATAATGTAAATCCTTTGCCATCGTCTATACCTCCAATTAATCTTCGAATACAGCCAGGATATCTCTCTGCTGCATGATAATGTAATCAACTCCGTTATGCTTGATAGGTGTGCCTGCATACTGCGCATAAACGATTCTGTCGCCTTCCTTAAGTTCCATTGGTTCATCTTCAGTTCCAGGACCAGCAGCTACTACTGTTGCGAAGTTTGGCTTCTCGCCAGTTGTTCCAGCCAGAACGATACCGCTCTGAGTCTTCTTCTCAACTTCTACCTGCTCGATGATAACTCTTGCGCCAAGAGGCTTAATACCGATACTCATATTGTCATCTCCTTTTAAACAAATGGGTCTTAAACCCGAATTTTCTTCTTTGTTAGCACTCGTGCACTTCGAGTGCTAAATATAATTTACAGCCAATAGGACTGTTTGTCAACCCGTTTACACCAAATCTTCACAGTGGGTAATGTAATAAAAGAGGTACTGCTGGGCGATGCCACCAAGTGCTCCGAAATGGTCCTTCGCATACCTTGCCATTGCCTTCATATCGCCCTCTTCGATACCGTATAACTGGTGCATGACCCGCTTCACCCACACGTCAATTGGGAAGCTGTCAATCTGCCCCATCGCAAAGAGTGAAATGCAGTTTGCCACCTTCGGGCCAACCCCCGTATACTCACGCAAAGCATCCACGGTCTCCCCTGCAGTCATATAAGGCACAGCCAGTTTATCAAGGCTATCTACGCCTTCTTCTGCCACCTTCCTGCCTGTGGCGATCAGGTACTTGGCACGATAGCCAAGTTTGCAAGGCGCCAGGTCTTCCTCCGTTGCCGCCGCCAGTCTCTCTGGTGACGGAAGCTTGTACCATGTGCGGCCTCCGAACTCTCCCACCTCTTCTCCAAGAGTGCGCGCCAGCGACTCAATACACTTCTTAATACGAGGAATGTTGTTATTCTGAGAGATAATAAAAGAAACCAAAGTTTCCCACTTCTCCTGATTAAGAATCCTGATTCCGCTACCGAATTCAATGGCCCTAGCCATCACCGGATCGTCCGCTGCCAGGGCGGTCTTGATAGCGCCATAGTCTCTGTCGAGATCCAGGTAATTTCGCCAGACATTCTGGAAGTCTTCTGGCGATGCTCCCACGATAGTGAGTATCTTTGCATCCTTATCATAAGAAATGGTGGCAGGACGACCATAGGCCACCGGTGTAA
>JAGHTQ010000165.1 GCA_018065295.1 Candidatus Colimonas fimequi
TCACTGGGCTGCGCTATTTCAGAAGCAGTAGAAGTTGCAGTAGGAAGCAACGGCGAATATAGATATGAACTGGGTTCAGTACTTAACCAGGTACTCCTTCACCAGTCAGTAATCGGTCTCGAAGCTAAGGCTGCATTCGATAAGCTGGGTGTTAAGCCTGACATGATCATCGGCTGCGCAGGCGGCGGCTCAAACCTTGGTGGTCTGATTTCACCATTCATGGGCGAAAAACTCAGAGGCGAAGCTGATTATGATATCGTTGCAGTAGAACCAGCATCATGTCCATCACTGACTCGTGGTGTATATGCATATGACTTCTGCGACACTGGTAAGATTTGCCCACTGGCTAAGATGTATACTCTGGGCAGCGGATTCATTCCTTCACCAAACCACGCAGGCGGTCTGAGATTCCACGGCATGTCACCAGTTATCTCAGAACTGTATGACGAAGGTCTCATGAGAGCAGTTGCAGTAGAACAGACAGAAGTATTCGAAGCTGCAGAACAGTTCGCAAGAGTTGAAGGTATCCTCCCAGCTCCAGAATCATCACACGCTATCAGAGTTGCTATTAACGAAGCGCTCAAGTGCAAGGAAACAGGCGAAGAAAAGACTATCCTCTTCGGTCTGACTGGTACAGGTTACTTCGACATGGTAGCTTACGGCAAGTTCAATGACGGTGAAATGGGCGACGAAATCCCTACAGACGAACAGCTGCAGGCTTCATTCGCTACACTGCCACAGGTTCCTGGTCAGGAATAATATCAATTGAGAACAAACATAAAACTTCCATAAATAAAGAAGAGCGACTCTTATGAGTCGCTCTTTTGTTATTGTATTTATCCGCGTGTGCCAGTCTGTTAGAATCCGCGTGTGCCAGTCCTTTAGGTCTGGCATCGCTCCGATTTAGTCAGGCATCGCTCCTATTTGAAAAGGTAGAACTCCTTCTTACGAAAAGCCTCAAACATTGTAGCCGTAAGGCTAACGTCAAATTCCTGTTCAGGAAGATCTTCTCTTGAACACCAGAATGCTTCTGAAAGCTCGTCCTCGTCGAGAGTAATTGTATCGTCACCTTCGATTTCAACGAAGAATCCGGCCATCTCAATTCCTGTGTGGCCCCATGGCTGGCTGCCATAGTAATGAAGCTTAGCCACCTTAAGACCAACTTCTTCTTCAACTTCTCTGATAAGCGCCTGTTCAAGTGATTCGCCGATTTCAACGAATCCAGCGTTAAGGGCAAGGCCCTTGTATGGACGACCCTTATAGCGAGTAGCAACAATCTTGTCATCCTTAACGATTCCAGCCAGAACAACTGGAGCAATTCTTGGGAACTGAAGATTGCCGCATTCACACTTCATTGCACGAAGTGCAGGGTGGTGGCTCATTTTAGCGCCACATCTGCCGCAGTACTGAGTATCCTTATACCATGCTCTCAGATGAATTGCAGTTGCAGCAACGAGAGTGATCCATCCGTATTCCCCTGAATATGTACGATGAATATCAGTAAACTCATAGCCTTCTGG
>JAGHTQ010000164.1 GCA_018065295.1 Candidatus Colimonas fimequi
ATGGCAGGCGTAGAATGTAAGCATACAGGCACTATTTACAGCCTTTGCTGGGTGTTCCAGATTAGAATCGGCATGAAGGTGTCAGGCAAGGTGACACGTTATGCAGGCTACTATGCAGGTTTTGACGAAATTTCAATGGCACCAGGCAAGATTGCCATGCTCCCATCAAGTGAAGAGAAGGAAGTTGGCAAGACTTCAGTTCTCGCTGACAAGGTAACTGAGAAACAGGCCCTTAAGTCAGCCTGGGAAGCTAACGAGACTGCGATTATTCGCAAGTTCAGACAGCTGAACGCAACTCCGAAGATCGAAGGTTACGTTGCCGAGAGACTTTATAAGCCACTTTATGTCTTCGAATTCACAAGCCCTGACGGTAAGCAGAAGAAATACAAGGCGCTGGATTCACTGACTGGCGATTTGGTAGACATGAATTTATAAAATAAACGGGTATCTCATTTGATACCCGTTTTTCTTATTCGTAATATATCGGTGCTGTCGCTTCATACAGCCACTGACATTCTTCTTCTGTCATATAAGGTGAGAGTTCTTCATACACACGAGCGTGGTATTCGTTGAGTATGTCAAGTTCCACCGGTGACATCATGTTGGCCATGATAGCATCACGATCAAAAGGAACAAGTGTCAGCGTCTCGAAGTCATAGAACTGGCCGCCTTCGTACTCTTCAGGCAGCTTATGACAAAGAATCAGATTCTCAAGTCTGATTCCGAATCGATCTTCCATATATACGCCAGGCTCGTTGGAAGTTATCATTCCTTCGACCCAAGGTGTGCCGATGCCAGTCTTCCTGATAGCGTTAGGTCCCTCGTGAACGTTAAGAAGATAGCCCACGCCATGGCCTGTGCCGTGGTTAAAATCAAGGCCCATCTCCCAAAGGGGACTGCGAGCAAGCACATCCAGGTTATTGCCAGTTGTTCCCTTAGGGAATATTGCGGCGCCAAGATTTAAGTTGCCGCGAAGTACTGCTGTGTAGCAGGTTTTCTCAAGTTCGCTGGCTTGGCCCATGATAATCGTTCTTGTAACGTCGGTAGTTCCCTGAAGATACTGAGCACCTGTATCCATAAGCAAAAATCCGTCGCCCAGATTCACATTTGTTTCAGGTGTTGGATCGTAGTGGATGATAGCGCCGTGGCTTCCAGTAGCTACGATTGATTCGAAACTAAGGGAGATGAAATCTTCCTGCTCAGCTCTAAGTTCTAATATCTTAGCGGATACATCAAGTTCTGTAAGTTCTCTATGTGCGCCGTCTTCAGCCAGTTTCTTCAGCCAGCAAATAGCCTTGGTAAATGCAATGCCATCTTTGAGATGAGCAATTCTCTCGTTAGCAATCTCAGTAGGATTCTTAACAGCCTTGGCCATGAGAGTTGGATTTACCTTAAATACTGGTTCTGCAATAAGTTCAGTGAGAGCCTCATTTATAGATGCTTTATCAATCTGAATCTTAGCGAACTTGGTGATATCTTCGTAAATATCAAGATATGGCTTAAGTGTTACACCATCTGCTTCTAACTGAGCTGCAATTTCCTCCGATACTGCATCAGGTGAAATATAAAGTATTGCTTCATCCTGAGATACCAGAGTATACGCCAGTGCAACCGGTGTATAAAGGATGTCGTCACCTCTATAGTTATAAAGCCATGCGATGTCATCCAGTGTTGAAATTAAAATGGGTGCTCCGATTTTGCTGCGAAGATCAGCCAGTTTGTCAGTTCTTGATTTGCCAGCCTGCTCATCTGTCATAAGCCATATTGGAGCATTAGGAAATGTTGGTCTATCTTCCCAGATATCATCGACTAAATCCTTATCGATAATAAAAGTAGAATCGGCAAGTGCTTCTCTTAATCCGCTACCAAAGTTATAGCTGACAGTACGTCCGTCATATCCGATAGTAAGTGGACTATCCGCATCCTTGCGAGCATTCTGCAAAAATTGCTTGATGGTAGGAACTCCAGGTTCGTTTGACTTAAAAAGGGTGATAGTGCTTCCTTCAAGCTCTGCTTCTGCCTGGATGAAATATCTTCCGTCTGTCCAAAGTCCTGCGTCGTTCATTCCAACCACCAGAGTTCCTGCGGAACCAGTGAAGCCGCTCACGTATTCGCGGCACTTGAAATATGCTCCCACATATTCAGATGAATGGTAGTCTTCAGTAGGAACGATGTAATAATCTATGTTGTCTGCGGCCATAAGCTGGCGCAATTTTGCTAAGCGTTTCTGATAAATATTCATATGAAATCCTTTGGTAAATTATTGTAACAAAGTATATCATAATTAACGGTTTTTTGATAGTCGCCTTTGTGCTATAATGCTAGTTATGATTACGATAACCACATTGATAATAGTGTGTCCGCTGGTGTTTCTTGGCGGGTTTGTAGACGCTGTTGCAGGTGGCGGGGGACTGATTTCTCTGCCAGCATATCTTATCGCTGGACTGCCTGTTCACAATGCTATTGCAACAAACAAACTCAGCTCCGGAGCGGGTACCCTTCTGACAACAATTCGATATATGAAATCGGGATTCGTTCCTTGGAAGCCTGCGATTGTCTGCATCGTTTGCGCCATGATTGGTTCAACATCTGGTGCTAGACTTGCTCTTATGATTGACGATCATATTTTCAAATGGATCATGCTGATTATTATTCCGCTTACAGCATTATACGTAATGCGTGGCAAAGGGGTAACGGAGGCACGCGAGCCATATAGCATGAAGAAAACCCTTGTGATTGCAGGAATCGTGGCCCTTGTAATTGGAGCTTATGATGGCTTTTATGGACCAGGAACAGGAACGTTTCTAATTTTGCTTTTATCTGCGGCAGCACATATGAAAGTGGAGGAATCAAACGGCATCGCCAAGGTAATAAATCTGACGACAAATCTGTCGTCACTTGCAGTGTTCCTAATGCACGGGAAGGTGATAATTTTGCTTGGTGCTATTGCTGCAGTATTCGGTATCGCGGGAAACTATTTCGGCTCGACACTCTTTAAGGAGAAGGGAGCCAAGGCTGTTAAGCCGATTATGATTATCGTCCTCATTATCTTCTTCGTGAAGACGCTGATGGATGTGATATAATAGGGCATATGGAGGTATGATATGGCTAATATTAACGGGAATAATTTATACGGATTAATCTACAACATGTGCAAGAACATGAGTGAGAATGCGACTCTGATTCTTGCTGATGTGGCACCTAACATGGTGTATTTCAAATATATGCTGGACTGCCTTAACATGGGTTATCTGACAGTAAGTATGGCTAATACTCTTAAGATCAATAACCCTGGCAAGGAAGAAATTATCGACAAGGCTAAGACAACAGCTCAGGCTATGCTCATTAGAATTTTCCTTGATGAAGCGGCAGCAACTAAGAAGATGGGCGAATACGATGACAATGCTACATACGATTTCGACGGCAAGTCAGCTAAGGATTCTCCATATCTTGATAAGTTCGATAACGAAGTTATCGCAGAAGTAATCTGCTTCGCAGGTGAATATACTGAAGATGAAATCTGCAAGTACATGGGCGACGTGCTCCGTCAGGTAGCTGCAGAAATTGACGAAGCAATTAAGGACGTTGTTATAGAGTAACGAGGCTAGGTGTTTGGCGATATGAAGCGTTCGAAGGGAGAGCAAGTAGTGAATATTATCAATAGACTCATTGATTGGATGATTACATATGATTGCGGAGATACTAAGCGAATCCAGCATTTGATCAAGGTTCACGCACTCTGTAAGTATATAGGTGAACTGGAAGGTATTGATGCAGGTACCCTGGGAACCCTTGAAATGGCAGCGATTCTTCACGATATAGGAATCAAAGAATCCGAAACTCAGTTTGGCAACTGCAATGGTTCTAATCAGGAACGTTTAGGCCCGCCAATTGCAATGACACTTTTTGATGAATTGGCAGAAGAGGGCTATGTAATCAGCCAGACAACAATTGATCGTATATGTTATCTCATTGCGCACCATCATACTTATGACAACATTGATGGACTTGATTACAGGATTCTGGTTGAAGCGGATTTCCTTGTTAATATGTGGGAAAATAAGTATGCTCCAGAAGCTATTCATGGGGCATATGAGAATATATTTGTTACTCATACAGGTAGGAGCATTTGTAGGAGAATGTTCGGTTTAGAGGACTAATGTACGAAATAATAATAATTGGTGGTGGAGCAGCGGGGCTATTTAGCGCCGCTGTTTCTGACAAAAAGATCAGTGGTCTCATAATCGAAAAGAAGGACAGGGTCGGTCGCAAACTGCTCATGAGCGGTTCAGGCCAGTGCAATATTACACATGGTGGTGACATCAAAGATTTCATCAATCATTATGGTGCTAATGGTAAGCGGATTCGAAAATTGCTTTATGGTGCGAATAATTCCCAGCTTGTATCATTTATTGAATCTCTCGGAGTACCTACATTCGAGCGAGAAGATGGCAAGGTTTTTCCTGTGTCATTGTCGGCAGAAGATGTACGTTCAGTGCTTGCAAGCCGTGCGGTGGATAACGGATTTGAGATTGTGCGAAATGAGTC
>JAGHTQ010000246.1 GCA_018065295.1 Candidatus Colimonas fimequi
GATTGAACCTCCGCAGGGGTTCGTCAAGGTGGTAGGGTTCGGAGCGGAGACATTCGGGGCACGCACAGTTTGAACGTAGTGAGTTTGCGTGCCATCTCCTATTTGTTTCCGCTCTGGACCCAGCACCTTAGAATCCTGAGGACCAGTTCTTATCATAGCCGCCCAGCACCCTGTACAGGATAGATTCCGTGTCCGCGTCCCACCAACCCTATTTCCCAATCCCCCTTCCCGTGTTATAATGAAGTGTCATTTACGAAGGTTGCAAACCAGCAATTGAAAGGAATTTTTATATGAAAGACATCTACATTTCAGATATTAAGGTAAATCAGGAAATCACATCATATTTCATCGTTAAGAAATCAGAAATCAAGGTTGGTTCAAACCGCAAGGCATATCTGGACCTGCTCCTGGCAGACTCAACTGGTGAGATCAGCGCTAAGAAGTGGGACATTGCAGATGAAGAAATGCCTGGACTTAAGAGAATTGTAGAGGGCAAGATCATTAAGGTTAGAGCCCTTGTTAACGAGTGGAACGGCATGAAGCAGCTGAGAGTTAGTCGCATCAGAATGACTGGAGCAGAGGATAATCTGGTTATGACTGATTACATCAAGGCGGCTCCTGAAGATGCTGAGACTATGTATAATTTCATCAGAGGTAAGGCTGCGGCTTTCACTGATGTTGACCTTAGAAATATCTGCCTTAAGCAGCTTGATGATAACAGAGATAAGCTGATGTATTATCCGGCAGCACAGAAGAATCATCATGCAGAGATGGCAGGACTTCTTTATCACGTTAAGAGAATGCTCATGATGGGTGAGCGTGCATGCCAGGTTTATACTAACCTGAATGCTGAGCTGGTTATGGCAGGCGTAATTCTTCACGATATGGAGAAGATTAACGAGATTGAATCAAATGAACTGGGCATTTCAACAGGTTATTCATTTGAAGGTAAGATGCTGGGCCATCTGGTTCAGGGCGTTAAGACAATCGATAGACTTGCTAGAGAACTGAACATCCCAGAAGAGAAGGCAATCATGCTTGAACACATGATGCTGACACATCACTATGAACCTGAATTCGGCAGTCCTAAGAAGCCACTGTTCCCAGAAGCTGAGATGCTCCACTATCTGGACATGATCGATGCGAAGATGTTCGATATGCAGGAAGCTCTCGAGAAGACAGAAGCAGGAGAATTCAGCGACAGAGTATGGACTCTGGACAACAGAACTGTTTATAAATCAACACTCTAATCCTAGCGACTGAGTGTGACCGGGTAAGGACCCAATAGAGATATAAGGATGCTTGAAGAATACAGAGGCGCAATAGTAGAGATAATTTACCATAATAATGAGAATGGCTATACTGTAGCTATTTTTGAGACTGAACTGGAGGCATTTACCGTAGTTGGTACATTGCCTTCTGTTAGTGTGGGCAGAAGTTATACTCTCAGAGGCGAATTTAAGGAGCACCCAACTTACGGCGAACAGTTTGCTATCCGAGAATTCCAGGAAGAACTACCTTCAACTAAGGAAGGAATCAGAGAATTTCTGGCATCTGGCATCATGAAGGGCGTTGGTAAGAAGACTGCCCAGCTCATCGTTAGCCATTTCGGAGAGAAGACACTTGACATTATCGATAATCATCCAGAGAGACTCACTGAGGTTTCTGGAGTTGGCCCTAAGACTGCAGAGAAGATCGCAGATTCATATAAACTACACAGAGAATTCGCGAATATCACACTCTATCTGCAGAGCTATGGGATAAACTCAAATTACGCAATGAAACTGTACCAGGTATACGGAAGTGATACCATCCAGGCGGTGGAGGAGAATCCGTACAGACTGGTTGACGATATCTTCGGTATCGGATTCAAGAAGGCGGACGCCATTGCTCACAAGATCGGCATCGAAGATGACGACCCATTTAGAGTGGCAAGCGGTGTAAGGTTCACACTTGCATACTTTGCAGGAGAGGGGAGCACATACCTTCCAAAGGACATCCTTTGCGAGAAGGCGGGAGCACTCCTGGATCTTCCTATGGACACCATCGAGGATACCCTCCTTGAGATGGCCTTCGAAGGTCAAATTCACATGGAGAACCTTGAGGGCAGAATCGATGTTTACCTCATGCCATACTACATGGCTGAGCAGAACGTGTGCAAGTGCCTTGCCAAGTTAAATGGCGCAAGGCTAAAGCCTATTTCAGGCCGTTTCGACAGCCTTGTTGCCAAGACTGAGAGAGACAGCGGCATCACCCTCAGCCAGCAGCAAAAGCGCGCCGTTGAACTGTCAATTGGCGCGGGCGTATCAGTAATCACTGGTGGCCCGGGTACTGGTAAGACAACGATTATTAACACGATAATCAATATACTTGAATCAAGCGAACTGAAGGTTGCAATTGCGGCACCTACAGGTCGTGCAGCTAAGAGAATTACTGAGACATCAGGCCACTATGCATCAACAATTCATAGGCTTCTTGACTATTACTACTCAGAAGATGAGAGCAATATGCAGTTCGGACACAATGCCGACGAGCCGTTGGATTACGATGCAGTAATCGTAGACGAGGCGTCCATGATCGACCTTATGCTCATGAACGGACTTGTCAGTGCTATAAGACCGGGAACAAGATTTATCATCGTAGGCGATGCTGACCAGCTGCCATCAGTTGGCGCTGGCAACGTGCTCAAGGATATTCTGGACAGCGAATTCGTACTTTCAACCAAGCTAACAGAGATTTTCAGACAGGCACAGGAGAGCATGATCGTAGTCAATGCTCATCGCATCAATCACGGTGAATATCCGGACCTTAACGCTAAGGACAAGGACTTCTTCATGGTAAGACGAAATAAAGAGAAGGAGATGCTTGAGACTATCAAGGATCTTTGCATAAGACGTCTTCCTCAGTACTACGAGGGTGTATCGCCAATTAGCGATATTCAGATTCTCACACCAGTCCGCAAGGGACTTCTTGGCTGCATCAATCTCAACATTGAGATGCAGGCGATCCTTAATCCGCCTGCACCTGAACTTGCAGAGAAAACTCACGGGGATAGAACTTTTCGTGAGGGCGATAAGGTAATGCAGATTAAGAACAACTATCAGCTTAAGTGGAAGAACCGTGAGGATTTCACTGAAGGCGAAGGTGTATTCAATGGAGACGTTGGTTTCATTGACACAGTTGATACAGAATTTAACGAACTCACAGTCGTTTTTGACGACGTGAAATACGTGACATATAGTTTCAATCAGCTGGATGAGCTGGAACTGGCATATGCCGTTACAGTTCACAAGAGCCAGGGAAGTGAGTTCCCTATCGTGCTCATGCCAGTCAGCTGGTTTCCACCGATGCTGGCGACAAGAAATCTGCTGTACACAGCAGTAACAAGGGGTAAGAAGGTTGTTGTTCTGGTAGGATCAGAGAACAAGCTTAACGGTATGGTTGATAACAACAGAATCAATCTTAGATATTCAGGATTGGGAGCGCGCCTTAGAAGACTGCTGGAGATGAATATTTAGGAGCGGAGATTGAAGATTAGCAAGATATTAGATGGGGTGCTGGAAGCGGTGTTTCCATCAAACATCTACTGCATTAGCTGCGGGTGTCTAATTGATAGAGATAGACACTATTCCATTTGCGATAAGTGCATGGGCAAGATCCACTGGATTACAGGTAACAGCTGCCGCAGGTGCGGCAAGGATCTTGGGGAGCATTTCAGAGGGAGCACGTGCTATAACTGCATGATCAGGGAGCACAAGTTCGTCAGGGGCATAAGCTGCATGACCTACGGGCTCGTTGAGAGGCAGATGATACTTGATTACAAGTACAATGGCAAAGGCTACATGGGCGTTAAATTCGGCGACATTCTGGCGGACAAACTGGGCTCAGATCCGCTGGAAGTTGACGTGATTGTTCCGGTGCCAATTCACAAAAGCAGAGAGCGCAAGAGAGGCTATAATCAGACGGCTATTATGGCCCGCAGACTATCCCAGTTAACTCACATCCCCGTCAGAGTTAATGGGTGCACCAGGGTCAGGCAGACAACTCTCCTTAGGTCCATGAATCCTCTAGAAAGAGAGGCCGCAATGGAAGGTGCGTTCGCTGTTTCACAAAATGAAAAAAAGCATATATTAGGTAAGAAAATACTTCTAGTTGATGATATAATTACTACAGGAGCAACAGTAGATTCATGCGCTGGAGCATTACTTGATGCAGGCGCAGATTGTGTATATCTACTAACTCTTGCCTCCGGAGGCAACAGGAAGCCTGCGGATATAGACAACTGAATAATGATAGGGAAATTTGGATTTGCCGTAGGATCTGCTGGCAGCTCAGGTCTGTGGTTGAAAGGCCATGCCAGCTACGGGCGAAAGGTCCCACGTAAACCAGGGAAGAGATAGTACCTGGCGATCATGGCGTAGTTTAGAAGTAAGTCCTCCGGGAAACCCGGGTCAAGGCAAGTGTGGGGGCAAAGATCAGGTCAGCTGAGCCGCCAGCAGATTCTATTGTAAATTCAACATATAGTATGGTAAAATAAAGAAAAGCCCATAATAAGGAGGTAATATTATGAGAACTATCATTACCGGCAAGAACTACAGTCCAAGCGATAAGCTGAAGGAAACAATCGAGAAGAAGTTCCAGAAGCTTGATAAGTACTTCTCCGATGATATTACAGGCAATGTAATGGTTATCCGTGAGAAGAGTGACTACAAGGTAGAAGCGACTATCAATGCTAAGGGCACATTATTCAGAGCTGAAGTTAAAGCTCAGGATCCATACGACTGCGTAGACAGAACAATTGAGAAACTGTCCAAGCAGATGTCAAGATTCAAGTCAAAGCTCCAGAAGAAGTACAAGGGACAGAAGGACTTCGCTTTCGCAGAACTGCCTGAAATAGAAGATGAACAGGAAGAAATCAAGGTTGTGAAGAAGAAGAAGTTTGACCTGGTTCCAATGACAGCAGACGAAGCTATCGTTCAGATGGAACTGCTGGCTCACAGTTTCTACATGTTCCTGAACATCGAGACTGACGCAGTAAACGTTGTTTATAAGAGAGATGACGGCGCTTACGGTGTACTGGAAGCTGCATACTAAGCTTAATAATAATTACATAAGAATATAACAAATGGCGGGGTTTATCCCCGCTATTTTTGTGGGGAAAATGACTATAAAAGTGACCGAAAAAGTGACTTGGAAATATACCCTCCTCAGCCTATGTTACGGTTGAAAAGGAATCACAATTTCTGTAAAATAAAAGGGGTATGGTTTAATTAAGGTGAAAGTATGACAGAACATTTTAACAACGTATTTTATGGCATTACAGCCATGGACATAATAGATATATTACTTGTTGCATTTCTTGTATATAAGGTGCTGGAATTTATCCACAAGACTGGAGCATCACAGTTGCTTAAGGGCATTGGCCTTCTTATTCTGGCCATGATTTTATCGGATGCTTTCGAGCTTCATACAGTTAACTGGATACTGAAGAGCGTAGTAGCACTGGGTGCTGTTGCAATTCTTATTATCTTCCAGCCTGAACTTAGACGTGCCCTTGAATCAATGGGTAGAAATCAGTTCTTCAATTCTTCAAGCAGAATGGCTAAGGAGAAGGGCAAGCACATCGTCTCAGAAATCGTAAGTGCTGTTGAGTCTTTCTCAAGAGACAGAACTGGTGCTTTAATCGTATTCGAGAGACAGTCATCTCTTAACGATATCGTTGAGAAGAGCGGAACAATTGTAGATGCAGCAATCACAGATCAGATTCTGGGAAACATCTTCTACGAAGGTGCACCACTTCATGACGGCGCAGTAATCATCAAGGATGGCAGAGTTCACGCAGCAGGCTGCGTACTTCCGCTTACAGGAAGACAGGAGTTTGCTAAGGAACTTGGCACTAGACATAGAGCAGGCCTTGGTATCACAGAGCATTCGGATGCACTGGTACTCATCGTATCAGAAGAAACAGGCATCATCTCAATGGCTCACGATGGTGAACTTGAGAGATTCCTTGATCTGAAGACAGTAGAGAAGACGCTCCTTGGAATGTTCATTAAGAATGAGCAGAAGAGCGCATCAAACTCTTGGTTTGGTAAAATCTTTAACGGAAGGGGGAAGCGCGATGTTAAGTAAGAGACCCGTATTAGTAATCCTTTCCCTGGTTATAGCTGTGTTCCTGTGGGGATATGTTATGGGTACAGTTGACCCTTCATCCACAGTGAAGGTAAGTAACATTCCTGTTCAGATTGAGAATCAGGCAGAACTTAATGACCGCGGCCTTGCAGTACTCTATGACAGAGAGTTCCAGACAAGCGTGAATATTAAGGGCAAGAGATCTTTAGTAACTCAGGTTAAGAGAAATGGCATCGAAGCATCAGTAGATGTATCTAAGGCCAAGCGTGGAGATAATGAACTTGTGGTTAAGTTCACAACTCCAGCAGGCGTTTCTGTAGATAGTGTGTCAAATCCAGAGATCCTGGTTAAAGTAGAGGATCTGGATAGTAAGGACGTTAAAGTCAAAGTTGTTTTTGACAATGAAGACTCTGATGACAATATGGTCAGACCATGGGCAATCGAGACAGATCCAGAGGTTGTGACCGTAATGGGAGCTAAGAGTGCAGTAAAAAAGGTTAGAACAGCAAGAGTTGACGCAGATGCAGGCGATGCTGAAGCGGATGTAGCGACTATTCCGCTGGGTGTAACAGCTGTCGATGAATCAGGCGAAGCTGTTGTTGGCGTAACATGCTCAGTTGAAACAGTCAGAGCTTCAATTCAGAAACTTAACGTTAAGGTAGTACCACTTAAGTTGCGTGCTATCGGATACCACTCAGGCAAACTTAAGGTTTCTGGTATTGTTGGTCCAACATCTGTAGAAGTATTGGTTGCAGGTGATGCTGCTAACATTACATCCATTGAGGGCGTTGTGGACCTGAGCAATGTTAATGGCAGCGGAGTATATAACCAGTCTATTGACGTTCAACTTCCGCAGAATGTATATATGGACGGCGAATTAACTGATAAGGCTAAGGTCACACTGACTAAGGCTGATTAGTGGATTAGTGGAGGAATTTATAATGGGAAGATTATTTGGTACTGACGGAGTTAGAGGCGTAGCCAATACTGAATTGACACCGTCACTGGCATATAAGCTTGGTAAGGCTGGGGCATATGTTCTCAGCAAGAACAATGCAAGACCTGTATTTGTTATTGGTAAGGACACAAGACTTTCAGGCGATATGCTGGAAGATGCACTTAGTGCAGGTATCCAGAGTGTAGGCGGCAGTGTAGTTAAGATTGGCGTTCTGCCAACACCTGCAGTAGCTTATCTGGTAAGAGCATATAATGCTGATGCTGGCGTTGTTATCTCAGCATCACACAATCCATTTGAATATAACGGTATCAAGTTCTTCAAGGGCGACGGTTTCAAGCTTGATGATGACATCGAAGACGAAATCGAATCAATCGTTCTTGGCGAAACTGTTATCAATCAGGAAGTAGTTGGCGAAGGCCTGGGTAGAGTTCTTCCAGCGCCACAGGATCCTATCCAGCTTTATGGAGATTTCCTTAAGTCAACTATCGATGTAGATATTACAGGCTGCAAACTGGTTCTCGACTGTGCTAACGGTGCTTCATTTGAAATCGCTGAGAAGGTATATAAGGAACTGGGTGCTGATGTTACTGTTATCGGTAACACACCTGATGGTATCAATATTAATAACAACTGCGGATCAACTCATCCTGAGAACCTTCAGGCAGAAGTTGTTAAGCAGGGTGCAATGCTGGGTCTGGCATACGATGGTGATGCTGACAGACTCATTGCAGTAGACGAACTTGGTAGAATTATCGACGGCGATAAGCTTATCTGCATCTGCGCTAAGATGATGGCAGATAGAGGCGAACTTAAGCACGACCTGGTTACTGCAACAGTAATGAGCAACATCGGATTCCACAAGTATCTTGAATCAAAGGGATGCAAGGTAGAAGTTACAGGTGTTGGCGACAGATACGTTCTTGAGAGCATGCTTCAGACTGGCGGCCAGATTGGCGGCGAGCAGTCAGGACACATTATCTTCCTGAACCACACAACAACAGGTGACGGCGTTCTTTCATCACTGCAGTTCCTGCAGGCAGTTCTCCTTTCAGGCAAGAAGCCATCTGAACTGTCAGATGAAATCGAGATTTTCCCACAGGTTCTTAAGAATGCTAGAGTTAAGACAGAGAACAAGCTGGCATATAAGGAAGATGCTACTATCCAGGAAGCAATTGCTCGCATGGAAGAAGCTATGGCTGGTTCAGGCCGCGTTCTTATTAGACCATCAGGAACAGAACCACTCGTAAGAGTAATGCTTGAAGGTCAGGACATCGAGCAGATCACAAGCCTTGCAGAAGAACTGGCTGAACTGATCACTAAGACTTTTGGTTAACATTAATTGAGGCGGTGGCTTAATGCCACCGTTTAGTATGAGGGTATATAAATGAAGAAATACGAAGTAAGAGATTTAAGCCTGGCGCCATCAGGCCATAGGAAGATTCAGTGGGTTAAGGACAACATGCCCCTCCTGCGTGGGCTGGAAGAAGAGTTCGAGAGAACAAAGCCCCTCGAAGGTCTGAAGATCAGCCTTAGCATTCACATGGAAGCTAAGACTGCATACCTTTGCAAGGTTCTTGCAGCGGGCGGCGCGCAGATGGCAGCAACTGGCTGTAATACTCTGAGCACACAGGACGACGTTGCGGCAGCACTGGTTGAAGATGGTATCAGCGTATATGCATATCACGCAGCAACTGACGAAGAATACGAAAGACACATTGAGATGGTTCTTGAACATAAGCCAAACATCATCATCGATGACGGCGGCGACCTTGTTGGAATGATTCACGGTAAGAGACCTGACCTTGGTGATGAGGTTATGGGCGGATGTGAAGAAACAACTACAGGCGTTATCAGACTTAAGGCTATGCAGAGAGACGGGGTTCTCAGATTCCCTATGGTTGCGGTTAACGACGCTGACTGCAAGCATCTTTTCGACAATAGATACGGCACAGGCCAGTCTGTTTGGGACAGCATGATGAGAAACACTAACCTTATCGTTGCTTCTAAGACTGTTGTAGTTGTTGGCTACGGCTGGTGCGGCAGAGGTATCGCTATGAGAGCTGCAGCTCTGGGCGCAAGAGTTATCATTACAGAAGTTAACCCTGTTAAGGCTATGGAAGCTAAGATGGACGGTTATGACGTAATGACAATGGCTAAGGCAGCGCCACTTGGCGACATGTTCATTTCAGCAACTGGTTGCAAGCACACAATCACTGTAGAGCACATGCTCACAATGAAGGACAAGGCAATCCTGGCTAACGCTGGTCACTTTAACGTAGAAATCGACATGGCAGGCCTGGCTGAAGCGGCAGTAGATAGATGGGAAGCTCGTCAGAACATTGAAGCATTCCAGCTGCCTAACGGCAAGACTGTTAACGTTATCGGCGAAGGTAAGCTGGCTAACATCGCAGCAGCTGACGGCCATCCGGCAGAAATCATGGACCTGAGCTTCGCTGTTCAGGCAATGTCAGTAATGTACGTTAAGGATAACTACAAGAATATGAAGAACGAAGTTATCGACGTTTCAGCAGAAATCGACGACATCGTAGCAAGAAAGAGACTATCTGCATGGGGCATCGAGATTGACGAGCTGACTGAAGATCAGAAGCAGTATCTTGATAGCTGGCAGCTGTAATTTACTTGGAACTTTTGCAAAGGATCCAAGAACGTGAATAAAGACAAAGAAAAACCCGATGATATCAATGATATGCTACCTCCCAAGTAGACAGTTGAAATAAAAAACTGTTTACTGGGAGGTTTTTAATTGAGTAAATTTACACCGGAAGAAAAACTTAGTGCCGTATTGCGACATGTAGATGAAGGAATTTCAATTATAAGTATAGCTGGGTCAATCGGAGCTGGTGAATCAACAGTTCGTGAGTGGTGCCGTAATTACGAAGCCTTTGGAGCACAG
>JAGHTQ010000054.1 GCA_018065295.1 Candidatus Colimonas fimequi
ATACAATGTATACTATCTCTTGCTGTGACATTGATAGCTAAGAAGCGTGAGGTTGCTGCACAATACAAATGTATCTGTTGCAGGTTTTCCGTGGAGCGAATGTCAAGTTAGGAAACTGACGACAAGTCACTGTACAAGATATTGTCCGGACAGCCCGGAAACGACGTGTTGGTTCTTAATGATAATAATTAGGACACACACGGGAGAGTGTACAGTCACCGCTTGTCGTACTTGATCTATTAAAAGTGCGAAAAGGAGGCGACTTTTTTTATGGCAAGTCAAGTAATGAGAATTACACTCAAGGCTTATGATCATCAGCTGGTTGATGCTTCAGCTAAGAAGATCATTGAGACTGTACGCAAGAATGGTTCACAGGTGAGTGGTCCTGTGCCGCTCCCTACTAAAAAGGAAGTAGTAACCATCTTACGTGCAACCCACAAGTATAAGGATTCGAGAGAGCAGTTCGAGCAGAGAACCCACAAACGTCTGATCGACATCATCACTCCAACCCAGAAAACTGTGGATGCTCTTCAGAGACTTGAGATGCCTGCCGGTGTTTACATCGACATTAAAATGAAATAATTCAAAGGCAACAATTAACAACCACTCCCGCTAGAATGCATGGTTCGCCCATGCCGCTGTAGGAAACAAGGAGGAAAAAATGAAGAAAGCGATTTTAGCGACTAAGGTCGGTATGACACAGATCTTCAACGAAGACGGAACATTGATTCCTGTTACAGTATTACAGGCAGGTCCTTGTGCAGTAACACAGATCAAAACCGTTGAGAACGATGGCTACGCTGCAGTTCAGGTAGGTTTCGTTGACAAAGCTGAGAAGATCGTCAACAAAGATGCATCAGGTAAGAAGTCTGTAGCTCACAGACATGGCGTAAACAAGGCTGAGAAAGGCCACTTCGCTAAGGCTGGTGTATCAGGAAAGAGATATGTTAGAGAGTTCAAATTTGAAGATGTTGAGAATTATGAACTTGGTAAAGAAATCAAAGCTGATATCTTTGCAGTAGGTGATCATGTAGATGCTTCTGCAATTACAAAAGGTAAAGGCTTCCAGGGTGCGATCAAGAGACTTGGTCAGCACAGAGGACCTATGAAACATGGTTCTAAGTTCCATCGTCATCAGGGTTCAAACGGTGCATGTTCTTCACCCAGCCGTGTATTTAAGGGCAAGGGTATGCCTGGACACATGGGATGCAAGAAGGTTACAGTTCAGAATCTGACTGTGGTTAGAGTAGATGCCGATAAGAATCTGCTGCTTGTCAAGGGTGCGGTTCCCGGACCTAAGAAGGCACTGGTTACTATCAAAGAAACAACCAGAGCAGAGGTATAAGAGGCGAAAGGAGGACCAAACAGATGGCAAGCGTATCTGTTTATGATATGAAAGGCAAGGAAGTCGGTACAATCGAACTTGCTGATTCAGTATTCGGTGTTGAAATTAATGAACACCTTGTACACATGGCAGTAGTTCAGCAGCTCGCTAACAACCGTCAGGGTACACAGAAGGCCAAGACCCGTTCAGAGGTTTCCGGTGGTGGTAGAAAGCCTTGGAGACAGAAGGGTACCGGTCATGGAAGACAGAGATCTATCAGAGCTCCCCAGTGGACAGGCGGCGGCGTTGTATTCGCTCCAGTTCCCAGAGATTATTCATTCAAGATCAACCGTAAAGAGAAGAGAGCTGCTCTTAAGAGTGCTCTTTCAGATAAGGTAGCAAATACAAAACTTATCGTTGTAGATAAGCTTGAGTTTGAAGAAGCTAAGACAAAGGCATTTGCTGATATGCTTAAGGCACTCAAGGTTGAAGGTAAGTCACTTGTAGTACTTCCTGAGGTTGATGAAAATGTTATCCGCAGTGCTCGTAACATTCCTTCAGTACAGACTACACAGGTTAGTACATTGAGTGTATACGATGTTGTAAATAACGGCACACTTGTTGTAACCAAGGATGCCGCCCTTAAGATTCAGGAGGTGTATGCATAATGGCAGCAATTCAGTATTATGATGTGATCCTTAAACCTGTGATCACTGAGAAAAGTATGAATGCTATGGCTGAGAAGAAGTACACATTCCTGGTACATCCTGAAGCTAACAAGAGTCAGATCAAAGAAGCTGTTGAGAAAATGTTCGACGGCGCTAAGGTTAAGAGCGTTAATACTCAGAACCAGGATGGTAAGACCAAGAGACGTGGAATGGTTTATGGCAAAACTGCTAAGACCAAGAAAGCGATTGTTACTCTTACTGAGGATAGCAAGGACATCGAGATTTTCGCTGGTCTGTAATTAACAGCAAAATCGCGAATTTGTAAAGGAGCTAGAAATGGGAATTAAGACATATAATCCGTATACACCTTCCAGAAGGAATATGACCGGATCCGATTTCTCAGAGATCACAAAGAACAGCCCCGAGAAGGCACTGACTTATTCACTCAAGAAGACAGCAGGCCGCAATAATCAGGGTAAGAT
>JAGHTQ010000152.1 GCA_018065295.1 Candidatus Colimonas fimequi
TCCTGCCATCTCAGCGAGAGTGCGTGCTCCATTAGAAAATCCGGAGTACACTACGATTGTTGACGTAGGCGGTAACGACAGTGGCGCAAGAATCATCAATCAGTTCCACAAGTATTTCGAACCTGAAGATACTGAGAGATATCTGGTGGTTAATGCCAACAGATTCGAGACGGATACTATCGAAGGTGCAAGATTTCATCTGGAACAGATTCAGAACGAAATCAAGCTGCCAATTAACGGCTTTATTAACAACACTCACATGCTCTCTGAGACAACAGCTGAGGATGTTGTGAGAGGCCATAAACTTTGCAAGGAACTTTCTGAAGAGACAGGTATTCCTATTGTTTGGGATACGTGCAATGTGAAGTTCATAGACCAGCTGGCAGAAATTGCAGAGGACTACGACGAATACAAAGTATTCCCGTTACAGCTGCAGCTGCGTCCATCATGGCTTGACATTCAGTTCAGATAAACACGCTCGCTAAATGAAAACGAAGACACCCTGATTCAGGGTGTCTCTTTTATTGAGAAAAATAGGTGTCTTGACACCAAACAAGACAAAAGTCTTGAACATAAAAAACAAAAGTGATATACTCGATTCAATATGAAAATGGGCATGTAGTGCCTACAGATTTTATTAAAAAAAGGAGCTTTGAAATGAGTGAAATGATACAGGGCTTTGAAGCGCTGCAGACTAGAATTGAAGAATTAAAAAAAGAGAAGAATGCAGTAATCATGGCTCACTATTATGTGCCAGACGAAGTACAGGATATTGCTGATTATGTTGGAGATTCATATTTCCTTAGTGATCAGGCAACAAAGATTGATGCAGATGTAATCGTGTTATGCGGCGTTGAATTCATGGGCGAAAGCGCTAAGATTCTTAACCCTGGCAAGACAGTATTACTTCCTGCACCAGATGCAGATTGTCCGATGGCACATATGGCGGAAGTTGATAGAATTCTTGAAGTTCGTGAAGAGTATGAAGATGTAGCAGTTGTATGCTATGTTAACTCAACAGCAGAACTGAAGGCTAACAGTGATGTATGTGTTACTTCTTCAAATGCGGAGAAGATTGTTGCAGCACTGCCAAACAAGAATATTTTCTTTATTCCAGATCAGAATCTGGCACATTACATTGCTGACAAGATGCCAGAAAAGAACTTTATATTTAACGATGGCTACTGTCACGTTCATCACAGCCTTAGACCTGAACAGGTCATGGAAGCTAAGGCTGCAAGACCTGAGGCTAAGGTTCTGGTTCATCCAGAATGCAAGCCATCAGTAACTGCACTTGCTGATTACATTGGCAGTACATCAGGAATCATTAACTATGCAACAAACAGTGATGCCAAGGAATTCATCATTTCAACAGAAATGGGTGTGTTCCATGAGCTGCAGAAGAGAAATCCTGACAAGAAATTCTTCGTTGCTGGCAACATGCAGATCTGCCCTAATATGAAGAAGATTTCTCTTGAGAAGATTATCACTGCACTTGAAGAGGGTAAGGGAGCAGTAGAAATGGCTCCAGAATTTATGCAGAAGGCACTTGCTCCAATGGAGAGAATGCTTGAACTGTCAAAATAAGAAAGAGGGCGTAATAAAGTGAGTAAACAGTATGATGTTATTATAGTAGGTACAGGTGCAGCAGGATGCTTCACAGCCATCCATCTAGCGCCAGAAAAAGAAGTGCTCATGATTACTAAGAGCGCACTTGAAGATAGCGATTCCTGGCTTGCTCAGGGCGGTATTTGCGTACAGAAGAACAACGAAGACTATGATAGCTTCTATGAAGATACTATGAAGGCTGGACACTACGAGAACCGTCCAGAATCCGTTGATAAGATGATTACTGACTCTCGTGAGGTAATTGACGAGCTTATCGAAGTAGGCGTTGATTTCGAACGTGAGGGTGGTGAACTGGCATATACAAGAGAGGGTGCTCACTCAACAAACAGAATTCTTTACCACGACGATATCACTGGTCAGGAAATCACAAGCAACCTTCTTGAGAGGGTTAAGACTCTGCCTAACGTGGAGATTCGCGAGTATACTGAGATGGTCGACATCCTTTGCGAGGATAACCGTTGCGACGGCATCCTTCTGAAGAACAGAGACGGTGAATACGAAGCTGTATTCGCACAGAACGTTATGTGGGCCAGCGGCGGTATTGGTGGAATCTACGAAAACTCAACAAACTTCCCACACCTGACAGGAGATGCGCTTGACTTGTCACTTAAGCATGGTATCGAGCTTCAGAACTTGGACTACGTTCAGATTCATCCAACAACTCTTTACTCCAAGAGCAAAGGCCGTCGCTTCCTGATTTCTGAGTCAGTAAGAGGTGAAGGTGCAGTTCTCTATGATAAGAACGGTAATAGATTCGTAGACGAAGTGCAGGCAAGAGACGTTGTAAGCAAGGCTATCTTCGAACAGATGGAGAAGGATGGCACTGACCACGTGTGGCTTGACTTCAGCACTATTAAAGACATCGATGTTAAAGAAAGATTCCCTAACATCTACAACAAATGCCTGGAAGAAGGATACGATATTACTAAGGACTGGATTCCAGTTGTTCCAGCCCAGCACTACTTCATGGGTGGTGTGCGTGTTGATCTGAACAGTAGAACATCAATGGATCATCTGTATGCGTCAGGTGAAACATGCTGTAATGGTGTTCACGGTGCCAACAGACTGGCAAGCAATTCACTCCTGGAGAGTCTTGTATTTGGTAAGGCAGGCGCTTATGATATTAATGAGAGTATTTCTAAGCGTAGTTTTGCTAAGTTTGATGGAATGTCAACAGAAGAAATTGCTAAGGCTTATGGTCTTGATCTGGATGAGTATAAGGATGAAGAACGTCAGAAGGCTGCAAGCAAGGAACGTATCTGGAAGGAAATCAACAGGGTAAAGGAACTGAAGGAGAAGAATAATGGATAAAATTACAATGATGGCTAATGCTGATCATCTGATTCTCATGGCTATCAGCGAAGATATATCATCAGAAGACGTTACTACTAATTCTGTAATGAAGGAAGCTCGCCCTGGTAAAGCGGATCTTATCTGCAAGCAGGATGGTATTGTTGCGGGTCTTCCTATTTTCAAAAGAGTGTTCGAACTTATCGATAACGAAGTGAAAGTTAATCTGCTGGTTTCAGACGGTGAAGCTGTAACAAAAGGACAGCTTATGGCGACTGTAGAAGGTGATATGAGAAGCATTCTAAGCGGAGAGCGTACAGCACTCAATTACCTGCAGAGAATGAGTGGAATTGCCACATATACTAATGAGACAGTAAAACTCCTTGGAGACAGCAAAACAAAGCTTCTGGACACAAGAAAAACTACACCTAACATGCGTATATTTGAGAAGTATGCTGTTAAGGTTGGCGGTGGCAATAACCATAGATATAATCTTAGCGATGGTGTTCTTATTAAGGACAATCATATTGGTGCTGCAGGCGGAATTACTGAGGCAATTACAGCGGCAAAAGAATATGCACCATTCGTTCGTAAGATAGAAGTTGAAGTTGAAACTCTCGAAGGTCTGGCAGAAGCAATTGAAGCGGGTGCTGATATTGTTATGCTGGATAACATGACTCCAGAAACAATGGAGAAGGCGGTAGCCATGGCTGCTGGCAAAGTTGAGACTGAATGTTCAGGTAACGTAACAAAAGAAAACATCGAGAGATTAACATCACTTGGCGTGGATTACATCTCAAGTGGAGCACTTACTCATTCTGCTCCTATCATGGATGTAAGCCTTAAGAACCTTAAGCCTATAGACTAAATGCGAAATAAAAATTACGAGAAAAAGCACTAGAAATAGTGCTTTTTTAGTATTATTTAAGATTTATTTCGGGTTTAAACCTTTGAAATTTCAAAGGTTATCAAGTATAATATTAGTAAACATAATGTGACTGGATGATTGTGAGAAGGATTGTACAATGACTCGAAATAAGTATGAAATCGGCGATTTAGTCGTGTATGGCACCAATGGATTATGTACAATTGAAGGAGTAGAGATGATGAGTTTTGGGGCAGGGTTGCCTGAAAACCCATATTATGTTCTGCGCCCAGATAGCAATAGTGAGTCCACTGTGTATGTACCGATTAACAATGAGAAACTTGTTGGCAAACTGCGTAAGCTTCTGACTGAGGATGAGATTAATGAAGCGATTGCTTACTGCAAGGATACGGAATTTGTGTGGGATAACGATAGACGTTATCGTAATGAGAGATTCCGTCAGATTCTGGCAGGGGGCGTTCATAGAGATGTGCTCTGCATGATCAGATGCATCTATGAGAGAAAACATGCTCTTGCAATTGATGGCAAGAAACTTCCGACTACTGATAATAACATCCTTAAACAGGCTGAGAAACTGGTTAATGAAGAGTTCTCATATGTGTTAAAAATCACTCCAAATGAAGTGGGAGAATACATCAAAAGCCGATTAGAAATTGACTAAAAATAGGCCTGAAATTTAGTTAAAAAAATAATAAAAAAAGTCAATAAAAACTGTTGACAGTGTCAGGCTTATATAGTAATATAATTCCTGCAGCGAAGAGAAAATCGCAGCAACATGGCGGCGTAGCTTAGTTGGCTAGAGCGTCCGGTTCATACCCGGAAGGTCACTGGTTCGACTCCAGTCGCCGCTACCATGTGGGCGTATAGCTCAGCTGGGAGAGCACCTGCCTTACAAGCAGGGGGTCACAGGTTCGAGCCCTGTTACGCCCACCACATTTTGGTCCGGTAGTTCAGTTGGTTAGAATGCCAGCCTGTCACGCTGGAGGTCGACGGTTCGAGCCCGGTCCGGATCGCCAATTTTTTTTGAGGTCAATACCTCATTGAGGCGACATAGCCAAGTGGTAAGGCAGAGGTCTGCAAAACCTTTATTCCCCGGTTCAAATCCGGGTGTCGCCTCCAAACTAAATATGGTGGGTATAGTCAAGTGGTTAAGACAGCGGGTTGTGGCTCCGTTATGCGTGGGTTCGAATCCCACTATCCACCCCATTTATTAATACCAACTAAACGTTGGGGTATCGCCAAGCGGTAAGGCAACGGATTCTGATTCCGTCATGCGCAGGTTCGAATCCTGCTACCCTAGCCAA
>JAGHTQ010000228.1 GCA_018065295.1 Candidatus Colimonas fimequi
AAAGAACTATCATCAATGCAGCCATTTCGCCAATCAGTTTCATACTAACTGGGCCAACACCTGCATCGCCCATTAACTTGAGTAATACAGCGAGTAACGCCATAGCTCCTATAAGCACGAGCATTATACCACCAAGTTTAGCAAGAGCTGGGAGATCAAATTTCTTAATGCCATCGACGGACTTGGATATAGCAAGAATACATAATCCAACTATACCGAGAAGACCCTTTAACGCATTAGCATTTGCCTCAGCTTTCTCAATACCCATCTTTTCCATGAGCAATATGATACCAGCAACGATAACAAGTAATACTGCAATCGACGTTAATACCTTCTTCAAAGCCTTTACGTTTTCGTCCTTGATAGTACCGCCCTTTTTCATGATACCGTATAAACCA
This sequence comes from Candidatus Colimonas fimequi, assembly GCA_018065295.1. GTDB lineage: Bacteria > Bacillota > Clostridia > Peptostreptococcales > Anaerovoracaceae > Lentihominibacter > Lentihominibacter fimequi. The sequence goes on from JAGHTQ010000228.1 coordinate 399, forward strand.
TACATGAGGAGCACTATACCAGCAGTAGCCATCAGGAATCGTTCTTTATTGCCGGCAAGTGCGTACATTACAAACATCATGCCTGTAAGTGTGAGCATAACTGCGGCCACGGCAAGCATATTTTTATGACATTCTTCAGCACCTCGAGTACTTGTCATGATAAGAGCCATAACAAGACCGAGTACGACTATTGCGGCTAAACCTTTCTTAAGTTCCTCTTCTTTCAGCATGCCCATGAGTTTGCATACGCCAACCATTACAAGACAAGCCGCAGAGAATGCTAAGAGAGCTACACCACCCTTGTGTGCATTTTTACCAGCAAGTGCAGTAGCGATTACGAATCCAGCAAAGATATAACCCATGTATGTCATGAATGCCAGGCCCTTGGCTAATTCGTCAGGTGTTACTTTGTTCACCATTTTGATTACTTCGACCATAATCAGTGCTGATGTTGACATCATTACTAATGCTGCAGCGCCTTTTACGCCACCGCCAAGCTTACTAATGAACATTAAACCAAGCAGTAATACTTCAATACCCGCTACAACTTTCATACCATGTTTCAAGTCTTTCATTGAAATCTGAGCAGCAATCATTACTACACCGATCATGGTAGCAAATGTTAATCCAGCAACAGCTAATACTGCAGCCGCACCTAAACCGCCTTTACCAGTGAACGTCGAAGCCGCTGCTAAGAGGTATGTTAATAATAACGTACATCCCGCTACAAATGCAAGACCTTTCTTCATGGTACTCTTATCCATAGAACTAGCTATTTTGACGGTTGCGATCATCGATAATAATGCCAGACCGAAACCAACCATGAAACCGCCAAGTCCTACGATTTCAACACCCTTACATAGATCAGTAAGAAGCATTATACTACCAATCAGAGCTATAAGCATTAACACACACACTCCAACACCCTGAATACCCTGCCACATAGCGTGAACATCCATATTACCAAGGACTTTGATAGCCATTACGATAGCGATGAGTCCTACTACAACGCCCATAACAGCCGCTAAGTTGAGACTCTGACTTTCTTTGTTGATGACCATTATTTTACCAACAAGAGCCATCATAGCACCTGTCAGAACTATAAGAGTGAACAGTGTATCTCGAGACTCTTTTAACCTGTCTTTAGGTATCTTCGAAATAATTACTAAAGCACCCGCCAGAGCAGCAATAGCACCAGCGATTAAGAATATACCAGTAGCGTTTGTGGTGAATCTAGCAGCTTTGATATTAGCCGAGAACTCTTGGAATACGCCGCCAACGCTATCAAACATCTTTCCCAATCTTTCCATTGGAGATGCTAATTTGTCAGCTAATTCGATTACAGATTTAAGTGTGTCGTGAGCAGACATTAAGAAATATCCGCCTACAACCATGCCAGGATCCACGTTCTTTTCTATCCAACCCATGACTTTACTGATAGTGTCAGTTATCATAGGTAAGAGTGTATCTAACTGGTCACTAATTGTTGATGAAAATGCTTTGAATAAAACCTCAACAAACGGTTTAGATTCACTTTCACCGCCTCGTGTTACTTCATCAGAAACTTCATCGGAAATACCTGAATAAATCGATTTCATTTTATCGACAACTGGAGTAACACCGATTTTATCGAACAAGTTATTTATGCTGTCGCCAAATATTTTCCATATGTCATCGAAGAATCCCTTGAGAACTGTTTTAGCTTCACTGAATCCCTCAGTGAATGCTCCAGCAATATCCTTAGGAATGTTTTCTGAATTAGTTAATTTGTCTGTCCACTTATCGATGAATTTGCCGATTGACTGGAGTGTTGGTCCCAGTTTACTAATGGCTACATTAACTAAGTCGTGAGTTTTTATCCAATCTCGAGCTTTGGTTGTAGCGTCTGCTATACTACCGGTGAAGTCACTTACGTTCATGTTCATGCCCTTAAGTATTTCGCTTAGAGCTGCAAACGCAAAACGTAACACAGTACCAACAACGAATCGAATGCCGTCAAGCACTGTAAGAAGTATTTGAAGTACATTCTTAAGATTCTTAGACTGTTCGTCAGTAAGTATCAGCTGTCTTGTAAACTTTTCAAGAGCTACGAGGAACGAATATACGTTATCAGCAGTAAGTGGACTAAAAGCATCTTTAAATGCCCGTCCAATTGGTTTAATAACCGAGCCAATAGCATCAAGAACGTTGTAAAGTGACTGAATGAGTAAGTCTCTACCTTCTTTCGGTTTATAGAGACTATTTATTATATCATCCATGCTTTCGCCAGATTCGTCCATCTTATTGATGATTGCCTGCAGTTTCTTTTTCTGCTCATCCGTAGCAGCACATTCAAGTAACTGAGCTGCAGTAAGTTCTTCGACAGTTAATCTATGCCCATCGTCTGTGGCATTTACGAGATCCTGAACCTTTACGTAATCCCATTCTGCATCGGCGAGTAAATCATATCGTTCTGGAGCGTTTTTAAAATCGCCTCTCCATACAGCGTCGACTACACCCTGCCATTCTTCAAGAGTGTGTTTTTCTTCCTTTGTAAGATTGATCTGTCTACGCTGCTGACCAGTTAAATCCTTAATTGTATTCTTAAGTACGTCGGTACCGATAGCGCATCCAGTAATCCAACCTTCAAGAGAACCATACTGAGATATCTGCTCATCGATGTTGATGTTCAGTTCAGCCATGTTTTCTTTGATTTTGGCTTCAAACTGTTCTGTTGTGATACCAGCTTTGTTAACAACTTTGATGATTTCATTCCATTTTGACGGTCTACCTAATGCACTTTCGATCAGGTTATTACGAGCGTCAGAGAATTTATCAATAAGTGGTGAGAAACGATCATTAAGTTCAGTAAAGAGATTCTTAGCCTGATCGAAGTTACCAACGATGAGTTCCCAAGTTTTACCCCAACCTGACTGAGCTGTTTCCTTGAGTGTATCCCATAACTGAGTGAATGTCTTAACTTTTGTAGCAGCATCTTCTGCATTTCTAGCCTGTTCAAGTAACGAATCCGACATTTCCTGTGTGTACTTACCACAAGCCATCATTTCATCGGCATACTGCTGAGCTCCTTCAACCGTAAGTTTTCTTAAAGTTGTGTTAAGAACATCTGCTGTAAGCCAACCTTCTGAAAGAGATTCTCTAAATGAACCCTGTTTCTCGATAATCTCATCGACTGTAATACCCATCTCTCGAGCTGTGTCTTTAAGAGCATTCTGGAAGAGTTCACCACCCATACCAGCATTTACTACTGAGTTCCAGTCCATGAGTTTTACTGTACCAGCCGCCAGAGCCTGTGAAAGCTGATACATTGCAGTACTAGCCTGCTGTGAGTTAGAACCAGATGCCGCTGCAAGGTTCGCTATACCCTGAATAGCACTCGCTGCATCTTCCAGTCCTACACCCGCCGCTGTAAACGTACCAATATTTCTGGTCATTTCAGCGAAGTTATATATAGTTTTATCAGCATATGTATTCAGTTCATCAATGACATCAATAACCTGTTCCATGGTTGTACCCTTAGAAGCAGTATTTGTCATGATTGTCTGAATTGCACCCATCTTGGTTTCGTATTCCTGGAAACCAGTTTTTACCGGCTCAAGTGTGAGTGCATTAGTGATCATTTTTCCTGTTCTTATCGCCGAATTGGTGAGATTTACAAGACAAGTTGCGCCAATAACTTCAAGAGAACTGAATTCTCTTTTAACTGATGCTACACCACCCTGTAACACTTGCATGTTCTTATGAATGATGTTTGTATCACTTGCTATACTTCCAAATCCCTTAGCCACGCCCGTGAAGTTCAGCGACGCTTTTAACTTTTGAAGAGTGTTCATTGTACGACTTGTTTCACGCTCAAACTGAGTGTTGTCGAATTTCATTTGAACGACTCTTTCGTCAATTTCTCTACTCATACTGATTTAACCTCCATCCAAGCTTTTTCGGCTATGTCATCGAATATTGGTTGTAAAGCTTCATTGATGTAATCTCTACCTTCAACCCATCCACCGGTTCTCGTAGGATGTCCTGTCTGCAGGATTACCGCAATGTTTACTCCATTCTCGATGTGTGAATTGTTAAACTGCAAGCCGTATAGTCCATTCTTTTCGATAATTTCAAAGCTCCAAGACATAGCAGTTTCACCAGTGTCGAATGGTGTAGCGTAAGCAAGACGCTGACAGCCAAACTGACCATATTTCTCGAGAATCTCACGTATTTTACGTTTCTTTCGAGTTAACTGTAACAAAAATGCAGTTGCTTTGTCTTTACCTTTAACGCTTACGCTAACATCCATTACGCCCACCTCACAAATAGTGTTTTCTCATTACATTCCAAACTTAGCTCGATTCATTTCATTGATCGCTTTCTGTCTGGAATATCTCTCATTCATAGAAGTTTTCTTAGGTGGTTCATTCTTAATCGAACAAACCTTGATTAGAGTTAATAAACGATTCAAATGCCAATACTGAACCTCAAATGGTATCTGTAAGGCTATTAGATCGTAATATAAGATTTCAGCCGTAATAATATCACGACCTTTTTTCTCCTTTTTTTCATTAATTGTCGTGGCACAAGCTGGGTCATTAATATAGTCAAAGACCTGTTTGAGAGTCTTAGGATTTCGATAGATACGTGAAGCATCTCTCATACTAATTTCCTCAAGTGCCATACATTTAATGTAATATATAGTTTCTTCAGGAGTCTTGTCCTCATCAGTAAGAAAAGCTTTCTTATAGTGTCTTTCCCATTCCGACAGAGACACCAAGGAATGCTCCATTTTGACGGTCATCTCGTCGAAATACACGAATTCACCCTTGGACTGGTCGAATGATTCATCCTGTGGTAACTCGATAGTTAGCATTCCTATTCACCTCCGTTGTTTTCTCATCTCATTTTATCGGCAAGGAACTGCTGAGCCTTTTCCTTAGTGATCTGCTCGCCGTCTGTTGGTGCAAGTCCGTTAATGAACTCAATAGCCTTATTCTCGTCAGTAAGAAGTTCCATAAATAATACGCTGTAAGCCTCAGTTGAAGCGAAGTTATCGCTAATTTCCTTTGACTTTCTGAAATGTACGCCGTCGTCTGACTTTTCGCCATAAGCAGTGAGAATAAAGTTTTCGAAAAGTTCTACGAGAGTCTTGCTGTCCTTAGCCTGAACAACTCTTGTTAAGAATTCAGTGAAACCGCCGTCTGTGCTAAGTTCCATCTTCATCATTTCTGCCTTTGTAAGGTTGAAGTAGAATGCCTGTTCTCTGTCTACTCCGTTGAAATCTGTCCACTTAATAATCTTTTTTAACATAATTAGTTCTCCTTTAACTTGAATTGTAATTTAAAAACGAAGAGAGAGTGTATAAAATAACACCCTCTCATATTCGTTTTGTTTGGTTAGTTTATGAATTATCCGCTGATTTCACCGTTAAGAATCTTCTTAACTTCGTCAGGGAATGGAAGTCTAGCGTTTGCTTCTGTTGATCCGTAAAGAACCTTTTCGAGAGCAGCGAGCTTAGCCTTAGCAGCTGTAACAACTTCTTCCTTAACGTCGCCGTTGTCTTCGAGTGCACCTGCAATGAACTTAGGGTCTGTGAAGTAACGGCTGTCAATTGTGAGTGTAGCTGTTGACTTGAAACCGTCCTCGCCTGTTGGTACTGGTGTAGCCTTTGATTCCCATGAAAGTGTGTTAGCTTCAGGTGAATCGTTGATTGAGCTGTAGCTCTTTTCTGATGGCTGAGCCTTAAGACCGTATACGAGGTGGAGCTGATATGCGTAGTCGTTACCTTCTACGTCATTACCAAGTGTTGTTCTGTAAGAGAAGCCGAATGACTTTCTGTTCTGCTGACCAGCGTATACGCCAGGCATGATTTCCTTAGAACCGTCGCATTCATCGAAAGCCTTTGGTGATGCATAAGCTTCGATTGTAGCTGAGAATTCTTCTGTTGACATAAGGTCAAGATACTTCTGGTCATCTGCCCAGAGTGGTGTTGCTTCACCGCCTGAAGCGTTTTCCTTTACTGATGTAAGACCGTTCCAAGCATAACCGATTGGATATGTACCATCTGATGCCTGTGGGTAAAGAACGCCCATTCTGACACCAGTTTCATATGTCTTTTCGCCAGTCTGATCCCATACTAATTTAGACATAGTGTATGTTCCTCCTTAATTTAATAGTAAATAGTATATACGTAACAATGGAGACCCTCCCAAACATACGTACGAGTTAACCGGCAAGTAGGTAGTCCAGCCAGTTTCTCATACATATCGTTGTCGGGGTCTTCATCGATGTACGTCATTTCATAGCACCTACGTAACATATACGGGGTGTCGTTTGCATGATTGCTCGAGATGTCTCGAAGGTTATATCGAATACATGGGTAGTTCATAACCAATGACTCGGGAGGCTGGAAATACACGTTTGTAGAACCGAGCGTTTCAATTAATAGCTCATGAAGATCAAGTCTTCGACTCATGGTAAACCCCTCCCAAAGTAATGGTAATTCTAGGGGCATTGATGGTATCCAACGATGCTACTGAAAATTTTTGCCCCTTGAACTCTATGTATTTAATATCAAGCAGATTATCGTTAAGATAGCGGTCTGATAAAATACTCAACTTATTGTTTATAGAGATATTACCATTAGTTGAGTAGGCCGTGTTTTCCATCTTACGATAGTCCGCAAGCATATCACCCTGGTATTTACGCTCGATAATACGAGATTTCCAAACACCAGTATGACGCCCGTCCTTTATAACTTCCTCATTTACGAAGAAGCCTATTTTACCACACCACTTATTCATAACGAATTACCATTTTGACGTTATTAGCCTGTAACTGTGCAAGTTTCAACAGCAATAGCTGAGAAAGGCTTGATAAGTGAACCTGAGCAACGTGTTTCGATAAGATACTTCTGCTGGTTGTAGTCGATATCGAAATCGTCGAACATGTTAACTGCGCCGCCCTTGTCTGCACCGATTGTGTAGTCGTTCATGTTAACGATGATGCCTACGAGATCGTGTGTCTTGCCTGAAACTTCTCTCTGGAGACCTTCCATTACTTCAACAGTAACGATTGAGCTTACACGGAGAGTTGTGCAGAGTTCCTGAACGCTCTTGTAAAGCTTGTGGCCAATGCCGTCTTCAAGAAGGAGGCAGTCTGTAACGAAGTCTTCTGTTGTGAAGAATGTAGGATTGCCTGAACCCTTGTAGAACTTTCTGCTTCTGATGATGCTGTTGATGATCTTCTTTGTCTTAGCTTCAGCGTCTGTGTCAGCTGCTGTGAATTCAACAGTGTTCTTGATTGTGTAGAAGTCTTCATCCTTCCAGATTGGTCTGATGCAGTCTTCGCTGATCTTGTCGTCTGATGAAGCAAGTCTGCCGTCACCGATAAGAATTGCTCTTGCGATTTCCTCGTTGAGCATCATTCTCATTTCTGTCTTGAGCCATGAGATAGCATCGAAGTTACCGAGATCGATGATGTCGTCTCTGTCCATCTTCTGCTTCTTGTAGATTGTTGTAGGCTGAGTTGTTCTCTTAAGGAGTGAGAACACTTCTTCCTTCTTGTAGTGACCCTTCATGTAACCCTTTGCTCTTGCGTCATCTTCTGTGATGTCAGCAAATACGCTCTTGAGTCTTGAGAATGGTGACTTCTTAGCTCCGCCGAATACCTTTTCTACCCAGCTCTGGTCTCTGCCTATGAATTCTGGTGTAGGGTTGAGGTTGTGAACTTCTGGGAAGAGCCATTCGATGCCGTCGATGCCATATTCTTCAGCATGAGCGAGGAAAGATTCCTTCATAGAACCATACTTCTTAGCATCGCCAATGATTACGCCTTCTGCAGCGTGTGAGAGTGTGTTTTCAGGTGTGTCGCCTTCAAATACATTGTGTTTCATGTTTTCATCTTCTCCTTCATTATTAGATTCGCCTGAATCCTCGCCTTCTTCCTGGATAGCCATTCCGATAATAGCGAGTACGGCCTGCTGTTCTTCTTCTGAGAGCTTATCCATTGCGCCCTCAAATATTTCCTTTACTGACTTATTTTCCATGTTAGTCTCTCCTTCAGCGTGCTGGAGTTCATTTTCAGGATTTTCTGATGATGCTGGTTCAGAACCATTATCACCTTCTGAGTGAGAAAGTTCTTCAAACTCTTCACCGATAAATGAAATCCAAGCCTCTTCGTTTTCGTTTCCACTTTCGCTATGAGCCATATCAACGTATTCGATATGAGCTCCAGGGTTAGCTCCGGCAAGTACGAGTGATACCTCGCGAATATCACCATGAGTTACCGCCCCAGCAGTCTGCTTTAATCCATTAGCGTAGATGGAAAGGGCACAGATGTCGCCGTGTTTAACAGCGTCTTTAGCCATCTGACCCTGTGGTGATTCGTTGAAAGACGCATAGCCATAGACACCATCAGTACGGTTCTCTAATTCGCACCATCCGAGAACGTTGTCGATTGAATCGTGCTGATGATTCCAGATAAGAGGAACACGTCTTTTATCACAATGAGCGAAAGCGTCCTGAAGAATAGTTCTACCATCGCTACAACGAATGTTATTTCGTGTAACGTAACCGGCGAAATCGTATTCCATTTTGACGTCCTCCATTCAATTATGCCTTTTCAACTGAGTAGTAGCTGTCTGATCCTGCAGTTACAGTTGTGTATGTATCACCAACGTTTACTGCTGTAGGAAGTACCTTGCCTGCAGATGTAACGATAAGGATACCGTTAGCAAACTGTCTTGCAAGTTCAGCCTTGTCAATGCCGTGTGTGTGTTCAGCATCATAGAAAAGAACGTTGCTTGAATCTGGGTAGAGTTCAATTGTTCTTACGTGCTGATCGTTAGCCATTTCGTAATTTCTTGTAGGAACTTTGTAGCCAGCTGTCTTTGAAAGTTCCATACCGTGAGTGTTAATCTCTGTGTTGTGAAGTTTCATTCGTTATTCCTCCTTGTAATTTTCGTAACCTGATTCTTCCTGAGCGAATTCTTCTTCGCCTTCATTATGATTCAGGTTAGAGTTAAGTAATTGATCTGCCTTAGGGTCGTCTGATGGTCTGATTCCGATGATCTGTCTAATCTCATTCGAGCTAAGTATCTCGTTTCGAGTAAACTTATCAGCGATGTCAGCGATATTATTGACAGGAACCATCTTGAACGGATCCCTGAAGGTCTGAATTGCCTGTCCCTGACTTTTAGCAGTCTTACCTATAAACTTACGATTCATCTCAGCAACAATAGCTGTGATTATCGGGTTTATAGTTCTCTGATAATAGTTCAGGAGTGTCTGTTCATCAGCTGTACCATCGAGTATTGTCTGTGTGACCCCAAGCTGTGAAAACAAGAGATTTGTCAGATACTCGATTTGTGACATAAGCTGATTCTCGACAGAACGGTTTAACTGAGTAATCTTTTCAGTACCATCCGTGTAGGCTATACCGTATTTCTTACCAGTCAACTGTTCTTCGATGTCTTTTCGTCTCTGTTCTGCCTGTTTTCTACGGGCTTCAGATTTGACGATATATGGCAACTGGATTATTAAGTCCAGCTTACCTGAACTCGACTGCTCATCGACTGAGTCAAGCAATGCTAACTTACGTATCAATCTTTGTAGAGTTGAGTTAGGTTCATTCATTATAGCGTATAGTGGATTCTGAACAATGGCACAAAGACGTTTCGGTACAACGATTTCTTTGTGTTCGCCTTTTCGTTCATTATACACTTTAACACGCACCTTGTCTGGATACCATTCAAGGATTTTTCCTACACGCATTGTTTCAATCTCAAACGAACGGTCATATGGACTATCGTTAGTGTCAATCGGCACAATCGCAATACAGCCCTCATCAAGTAATGATGTCACGATGTCCAGTTTGAAATCGAAGCCGGTTTGATCGAGATTTGCTTCGGTCGTAAGACAGTAATTAAGTCCTGATTCCACATCAGAATCGTATCGTCCGGCAGTATCCAAACGAACGTGCTTAATATCTGTCATAGCCGAGTCGATCGCTATACGTGTCAATATAGAGGTTATGATAGATCGTTCCATTCCTCGGGAGAACCGAGGTCTATCCGGCCTGTAAGCATACGAATTAATACCCGCATCGTAATTATATGTCGGGTCTTTATTCATAAATGCATTCCAACCAGATCGGAACCGTTCTCTTATGGAGATTTTATCCATTTTGACGGTTTACCTCCTAGTCTTTGTCTTTAGTGTTCTTCTCATGCTGTGTGCCGAAATAGAAACCCACAACGACTGTGTAAATCGTCATGAAGATGTCTGGTTTGACTTCTCCATTTACGGCAAGATATACAAACGCCGCAGTAAGGGCGAAAGTAACGATTGATTTAACTGTGAGTAGCTTGCAGAGTATGTCTTTCATATCAATACCCCCAAAGTTTTGTGAATGTCTGTTCGCCAACGATTCCGTCAGCCGTAAGTTTATTACGTGTCTGGAATTCCTTTACGCAAGCTTCAGTTTTGGGACCAAAGTCGCCGTCATCGGAGCCTACAGAATAACCGTCTGCAAAGAGTAATCTCTGAAGACGCTTTACATCTTCACCAGTCATGCCGTTTTTAAGCTGTCTGAGTGATTTTGTGTAAATCTTATCCGTCTGTGGTGGATACACGATCGCGCCTGATGAATTGAAGATGTAATAACCTTCTTTCCAAGCACCTTTTGCGCCTTCAAGACTCTTGTATGCGCCTATTTGAGACGCAACATCTGCCCATGTTTTACGGATACGATACATTTCACTCGTAGCCTGTGCAATCACGGGTGGTTTGCTCTCAGTATTGAGCTGCTGTTTTACTTTATTACGGAATTCATCCCAATGCGGTAAAATATAAGCCGGACAATACTTTTTACCATACCAATGGTTGTGTGTATACAAATGATCGATTCCGAAACCGAACTGATTTAAAAGTCCTGCCGCAAGTCTTGCTGCATTTGCTTCCGCTTTCTTATCTTTTTCAGTTCCTTTACCAGTCATGATACATTCGATAGCGATTGTTTTACGATTGCCGTCTCCATCACCATCGGCTGCATGCCAACCAGACACTGTGAGAGGTAAATTCTGCCAAGCACATACGTCGTCGACATAGTAATGTACTCGTACATCGTTCATGTTTCCGTTATAAGTTGCTCGCGTATACTGCTCAGCCATTGTTGTCTGAGGTGAAACATCAATAGAATCAGTATTGTGAATTGTTACGCCGATTATTTCACGAAACTCAGTGTTTGGCATGGCTATGTTCTTTGGATTATGCAGAATTAGATTGAATTCTTTTACAATTACCCCGTTAATTGTGGTAGTTTTATCTGGTGTCAGATATGCCATTATAATCAGCTCCTTTCGGTATAAAATTAGAGTTTTATTGGGTGTCTGAAAGTTTATAAATCTTTCTTAAATAGTTACTTAATAAATGATGGTTATCTAATAACTTTGATATATCCTCTGATTGTAGGATTTGTCTTGTTTGTCTTAACCTCAACATCAATTTCCATATCTTCAGTCATCATAATGTAAAGAAGCATATTTTCATCGTATGTTGTGCTTTCGTATGTTTTTAATACAGCACCGTTTGACCTACGAACAAATCTAATACCAACAGGCTGACCGATTGACCACATCGGCTTAAAAAAGATTATATCACCAGTCTTGACTCCTACTGTTCCGAGTAAATTATAAGAGTCACCGCCTGAGGTCAGTGTCTTTGAGTATGTCAGATTTCTATTCACTTTTGCTTCGACTATCTCAAGTCTTCCTGTTGCGGCATCAATCTGCTCACCTAAGAGAGCATCTGAAGCATCAGATGAATTCAAAATTTTATCAAACTGATTCATGTTTATACCTCCTTCTTGTACTTGATTACGCTTGGCATATCAAGGTTGTGTTCGTTGACGAGTGTAAGTGTGCCACCGTTTTCGACTGGCAAAGGTCTGATGAAATCGGTGAGAGGTTTTGTTTCAACAGAATCACGTTCGTATACAATCTTAACCCCGCTGTTTGTAGTAGACACTGCACCAGCAGAGCTAATAGAAGTGTCTCTCAAAAGCAGTGAATGGTACTGATTAATATTAATAATTTTATCGTTAGTAAAATCTAATGATGTTGTGTATTTGGCACAGATACATTCCGAATTTGCTTTTGCTTCTGCAAACTGATAATAGTATGTGAATGTAGCTTCTGATGCAGGTTTAAATGTCAAATCCTTGAAATCAACCTGACCTACTCTGTGATAGTAAACTCCGTTCTCAAAATCAACCTCATTAGCTACGATTGAACCGTCAGACTTAACAATTCCTAAGCCATAATCAGGCAGATTTTTGACAGCAGACGGTACTAAAACTGTGGTTTTGTTGTATGGAACGTATGGGTCTGAAGGACTCTGACTCATCATAAACTTTACGTCTTTTACAACATCAACGGAAGTTGCCCCGTACTGATTTGCTCTGATATATCTTGCGTTGCTCGGAACATCTGATGGAGTTATTGCAAGATATGACCTCTGCGCTCCACCATTTCTGTTGATATAGTTTCCGTTAGCATCATACCATGCAAAGAATGACATACAAGTGTTCTTGAGACCTGTTACATAATATGTTTTCGTTGGGTCAATCGGAATGAGACTTGTCATAACTCCGACAGGGTCACTGAGTACACTACCATCATTTGAATTAATACGTTTACCGTAGATTGTATCAGCCATATTCTTGCCTACTGAAACAACGCTTTCAACAGG
>JAGHTQ010000221.1 GCA_018065295.1 Candidatus Colimonas fimequi
TCCTGAAGAGTAATCGTATACTTAACAGCACCCTTGCGGCCTACATCATTAGCTGCTTCGCCAATCTTCTTCAGCCACTTCTTCTCAACACTGAGGGTTGCCTCTGATTTAGCTGACTTATCGCCATGCTTAATCTCTGCTGTATTCTTTATTGCGTGGTATTTCTGAACGCCGTTTTCTTCCTTATCCTTAGCCTTAGCTTCGTCAATAACAGCTACGTACTTGATAAGACGGCTACCAGGTCTGCTGTAAAGATTATTAGAAGTCTCACTTCCAATAGCAGGGATTCTGTCTACAGTCCACTTGATTTCCTTCTTAGTATTATCAACTGTCAGTGAATCTGGGTAAGTTGCAAGCGGTGCACCACCCTTACTTGCTGTAACATATGGCAGATTGCTCTTATCGTTGTACTTACCATTGTAATTACTATACGGAATATCCTGCCATCCATCGCCAACAGCAGTAGTTTTGTCACAGTCAGTACCATTCTGAGCACGAACATATACTCTAGGAGTTTCAATTCTCTTAATATACTGAGCATCGTCGCCGAAGCTATCTGTTACTACGGCATCATAAAGATCCATTGAGTTAAGCTTTGATGAAACGTAAACAGTATATTCTGCACAAAGTTCGCCTGATGCATTGTAGTATGGTGTGCCAACAGTCTTCTTGAGCTGAAGATTATTGCTTGGTGTAAGTGTTGCTGATGCAGTCTTAGGATTTTCTCCAGGTCTTACTGCACTTACTTTATTCTTTAACTCCTGGCCTGTGTATGTATCATCAAGCCATACCTTAATATACAGATCCTTGTTTGTATTCTTAGCAACGTCTGGAACTGTCCATTCATACTGTCCTGTAGCTGTATTATATGCGAAATTAGGATCAGTTTTAGCTGCTCCAGCACTTGTTACTGTTTCAATTCTTGGAGTGCCGTTAGTGTTCTTCTGAATGTACTTTTCATAACCCGAAGGAATTAATTCAGTAACAACAACACCTGTAACTGTCTTAGTATTAGTATTAGGTGCATTAATTCTAATACGCCACATTGCATATGATTCAAATTTCTTAGTTGTTGAATTATATGCTTCTCCGATATATGCACCAGTATTGTTCTTAAGCGGATTCCATGCTGCCTTGCCAACAGTATAGTCGCACTTATCAACAATAACATTTGGCTTAACTGGGATATCAATCTCCATACCGCCAATAATTACAGGAATCGGATTTCCTTCAGTCCACTTAGTTGTATCAAGCTTGGCACCGAACTTAATGTTACCGTCCTTGAAACCATCTGATGATTCACCAAGTGTGAATTTGATGTGGCCATTTGTGTCTAATGCATAGTCTGCAATAACAACTGTACCGTCATCATTATAAACCTTACCTGTAACGGCCTTGCTAACCTTGATAACCTTGTCTAAGTCATACTCAATTGTATCGCCCTTCTTAGGCTCATTGATGCTACTTGGGTCAAAATATAAACCCATGTTGACGTTCATGTCCTTCACAGTATTGAATGGAATTCCTTCTGGATACTTCGCATTCAGTGCATCCATACCTTCAATTACTGTGTTGCCTTCTGCGTCCTTAGTAGCCTTAAGTACGTACTTAACGCTATCGATTGTAAACTCCATAGTGAATGACTGGATAGGAACATCCTTACCCATTTCATACATATGGTTCTGATCCGCATCCGGATCCTGCCCTTCATTGGCAAGGGCTGGTGTAGCTGCTGCTGCACCTTCTTCTTCGTCGATAACGACTGTTTCGTCATCAACATCCTGGCTTACTGTTGTTGAAGGTGTATCTGCCGCATCGTTTGCTGCAAATACGTAAGCCGGGCTCATAGTGAACAACATCGTAATACACAACATTGCCACTAACAATTTCTTGGCACGTTTCATTTTCCCCTCCTCAGTACTTGAAATAACGTTCCCCGCGTAAATACTTCTAACAATAAAAAATGCAATTGATTTGGCCCTTGTCAGGGCTTCTAACCAATTGCAACCGACCGACCATGCAAAGGATTAGAAGTTCCATTGTTTAGGCGCCTGGCTTTGCGCACACTGTCTTTCGACAGGTTTGCCCTTATTGTTTAATTGTCCATAAATCGACGTAATAACCGATAATAATAGATATTAAATCCTATCATAAATACGCCCTCAAATCAATAGAATCACCCTTTTATACTAAAGTATTTAATGCCTCAAAACAGCTATTTCCCAACGTTTACCAAAAGGGAGCAACACAGCCGTGTTGCTCCCTTATCTTCGTACTAAAAGTCCAATTTTTTACTTCTTGATCAGGTCAGATTCAATGATGATCGCTTCCTTATCAATCTTCGCCATTACATCTTCTGTGAAAGTCTCAGGCTCTGTGTCTGTGAGAGTTACTGAAACGTGGTTTGGCTGGAATCCCAGCTCGTCGATGCAAACCTGCTGGATTGCCTTGGCAATCTTCTCCTTAAGTTCAGGTGATCTTCCTGGATATAAACTAACGTCGATATGTGGCATGATAACCTCCTTCTCCCGGCGCCCAGCGCCGCTTCAATTACTATAAGAACTCGACCAATACAGCGAACGCGCTGAGAGTTACAATCGATAAAACGGTAGACAGCATTACGCCCTTAGTTGCGAATGCAACGTCGCCATCGTACTGCTGTGAATAGATAGTAGTGCATGCAGCAACTGGTGTTGCCATTTCTACAATAATAACCTTGGCAAGAAGGTTCATCTCTGGGAATACCAGCATTACCACTCCCAGGAAAATAAGCGGCATAATCAGAAGTCTTACGAAAGACATAACATAAAGTCTCTTGTCGCTGATTAGATCCTTCAGATTAAGCTTGCCCAGCTGGAAACCAACTACCATCATAGCCAGAGGACCAGTTGCCGAACCCATTGTTTCCATTGGTGTGGCAACGATATCTGGCAGTGTGATACGTGCAACAAACAGTCCAACGCCAATGATAACTGATGCGAATCCCGGTGTCAGGAAGTGCTTGATGCTGATGCCGATATGCTTACCTGTTGACTTCTCAATAAGCAGAATGCCTACTGTGAAAATGAAAATATCCTGAACCGCGTCGATAAGGGCAGCATAGAATGTACCTTCGCTACCGTACAGAACTGTGCATACAGGAATACCCATGAATCCTGTGTTACCGAATATGAGCATGAACGTAACAAGATAAGTCTTGGCCTTGTCCAGCTTCATGCCTTTGCAAAGAATGCGGGCGATAACAAATGCGATAACTACGGCGGATACCATTACCGCCGCCAGGATACCCATATTAATGCAAAGCTGTGCCGAGAACTCTCTCTGCAGGGAGATAACGATAAGGCACGGCCATGTTACGTTAACAATAATCGTTGATATACCCTTGCTCTGAGTCTCATCCATAACATTATATCTGCCTAGCAGATATCCTGGGATGATCATCAGGAAGAGTTTGATAAGTGACATTATGATTTGAGTTGTTGCCATTGATTTCCTCCTACCAAATTAACAACATTATATCAAACGGATAATTGCTGCGCCAATAATCATAAGCAGCAGTCCGATAACTTTCTTAACTGTGATGGCATTCTTAGCGGAGCGGACGAGACCGAAGTGGTCGATAGTTGTGCTGCCACACATCTGTCCTGTCTGAACAACTACTGCCGCCATGCCAGTTCCGATGATTGGTGCGATGTACGCATTACAAAATACATATATAGCGCCGATAGTTCCGCCGATCCAGATCCATGCAGGAAACTTCTCTGTCAGCTCCGACTTCTTATTCACTCTAGGTCTCAGGAAAATGAGGAGAATGAATACGCTGAGAGTACCAACGATGAATGAAATCAACGCTGCGATTAACGGTGCTTCCATGCATTTACCAAGATAGCCGTTGATGGCAATCTGCATGCCGGAGAGGCAGCCTGCGAAAACGCCCAGAAGACGCCATACCCATACGCCTGCGCCCGCCTTCTTCTCGCTTCCAGTTTTCTTGGCATTTGCACTCTTTGCAAGAGAAATGAGAATTACGCCGCCAAGAACCAGGGCTGCGCCCAGTGCTCTTGAAGCTGACATTGGAATCTCCATTGCGCGGAACAGGCCGAACTGGTCGATAACAAGACCTGAGAGGATCAGGCCTGAAACCGGGAATACTACAGTCTGAACGGCGCCAAGTCTTGGCATGAGTAAGATGTTGCATGTGGGATATGTCACGCCGAAGAGGCCGCCGAGCCAGATCCAGAAGGGCTCGCCAGCGAGCATTCCGAATGGAATATATATTTTGTGATACGTAAGTAGCACTAACAGGGCCAGGAACAGAGTTCCTATGCCGAATGATATGAATGAGGCTACAAATGGTGAGCCCATTCGCCTATTTAAGTTAGCATTAACGCTTGTCTGAAACGGCAGGATGCAGCCGCCAAACAGACCGATTAATAATGCTCCCATAACGGTTTCCTTTCCCTAAACATAAAAGTGCTATAAACCCATATTTATCATTC
>JAGHTQ010000176.1 GCA_018065295.1 Candidatus Colimonas fimequi
TTCTGATTCTTCGCCAGTGATCTTCTCGATGATTCTCTTAACTACAGGGAAAACTTCCAGGTCTCTGTTGTAGTTAACAGCCATTTCACCGTATGCTTCCAGGTGGAATGAGTCGATCATGTTAACGTCCTGCAGGTCAGCAGTTGCTGCTTCGTATGCTACGTTAACAGGGTGCTTGAGTGGAATGCTCCAGATAGGGAAAGTTTCAAACTTAGCATATCTTACCTTGCGACCCAGCTTATTCTCATGATAAAGCTGTGACAGGCATGTTGCCAGCTTGCCGCTTCCGCCGCCAGGGCCATTAACAACTACCAGTGGCTTAGTTACTTCGATGTATGGGTTAGCACCGTAACCTTCGTCACTTACGATAGTCTCAACGTCTGTTGGATAACCCTTAGTGAATCTATGCTTATAAGTCTTGATACCTCTTCTCTCAAGCTTGTCGATAAACTTATCAACTGCTGGAGTATCATCCTTGTATCTTGTTACTACTACACTGTTAACGTCCAGATCGTACTTTCTGAACATGTCGATAATACGCATTACTTCCAGGTCGTAAGTGATACCGAAGTCGTTTCTTGTCTTACGGCTTGTGATGTCACCAGCGTATACGCAAATGATGATTTCTGCCTGATCCTTCATCTTCTGAAGAAGCTTAATCTTAGCATTCTCATCAAATCCTGGCAGTACTCTTGCTGCGTGCTTATCCTGCACCAGCTTACCACCAAATTCAAGGTAGAGTCTCTCACTCTTACCACTCTCGATTCTCTCTAAGATGTACTTTGACTGTTCTTCAATGTACTTCTCAGCACTGAAACCAATTCCTGACACTTGTCTTCCCTCCTTCGTCTCCTTCTTGCTATTCCAAATAGCCGCTTAACACAAAATTCTATAAAAATGCGATAGCGCATGTAACAGTTGTTACTACCATTGCAATAATAATGGCGAATGCTACCACTTTAATAACAGTTTTGTTCATCATAATAGATTCCCTCCAGCTCACACTAATCCATTCTACATAAGTGTGATGTTCAGTTTGTTTCTTCCTTCCAAAAGTCCCTTGAGACTGATGCTGTAGTCGATATCAAGTTCGCCCTTACCTTCTGGAGTAAGACTTGTCTCCAGATTGTTAGTGAGAACCTCCAGTTCTATTGGTCCCATAGGTGTCGCATAGAATCCGGTGTATCTTTTGCCCTTCTCGAACTTGATCTCGTTGCCGATGCCTGCGCCTTCACCGAAGCGCTTCATCTGTACCTTGCCGTCCTTGACCTTAAGTCTTGTGCGGCATCCAGGAATTCCGGAGATATCACTCTCTTCATATATTACGTAAAGAGCGCCGTTCTTCTCATACAGCTTAGCCTCTGTAATGAATTCCATTGAGTCTTCACCAACGGAGTCATTATACTGGCTTGCAAGGATCTTCACCATAGTCTCCTTCATGCTGTTCTCCTTAAATAGTATTCAGAATCTCAGTTAATTCTTCCTTATTAAACTTATACTTCTTCAGACAGAAGTGGCACTGCAACTCTGCTTCGCCGTCTTCTTCGATGATTTCCTGAAGGTCGCTGTGACCGATTGTTGCAAGTGCGCTAGCCATACGCTCGCGGCTGCAGTCACAGTTCCACTTAATTTCTCTCTCCTCCAGTGTTTCTGGCTTGAATTCTTCTGGCATTGCGCTGAATGCATCCGCCATAACCGCTTCAAGGAATCCTCTGTCGCTAAGACCAGCTGACTTCTCCTGAACTCTGCTGATGATTGTAGTCATAGGATCAAGATTTCCAATCATCTTCTCAAGTGCATCGATTATTTCTTCAGGTGCATCTGGCAGCAGCTGGATAATCATTCCACCTGCAGCGCCAACGCTCAGGTCCCGTTCAACCTTAACGCCAAGTGCTACTGAAGTGTTCTGCTGCTCTGAAATATAGAAATATGCAGTCAGGTCATCAGCGATCTCGCCGTCAACCAGTGCGATTGTTCCGATATATGGTTCCTTAAGGCCGATATCCTTGATTACTGTCAGTTCGCCAATACCAAGAGTGCCACCTACGTCTAACTTGCCCTGTTCATTGAGTGGCAGGTCAACGTAAGGATTAGCAATTGAAGCCTTAACTGAACCGTCGCCATATGCTGTAGCCAGAATCTGCTTAGCTGGACCATCACCCTTAAAGATTGCTGTCAGCTTATCAGTATCATTCTTCATCATGATACCCATGAGACCAGCGCCTGTTACTATTCTGCCAAGGGCTGCTGTTGTAACTGGAGTTGTGTCATGGATCTTAGCAGCTTCCTGAGCCATTTCTGTTGAGACTGTTAAATATACTCTATATGATTTAGTTTTATCTATTGCTATAAGTGCGTTACTCATTTATTTTTCTCCTCTTTATATAACCTATTAATTTTAGCACATTCTCACTATAAATTGTGCTTTTCTTACGCATTTTGTTTTGAGAACCACACTTTTTCAACACGAAAATAACATAATGTACTATTATATTTATGGTAGATAAGCTGAGAGGTGAATACTATGGATGAAAACAAAGATTACACAACAAGATACGAACCAAATTTCGTTTTAAGAGATGCTACTCCACAGGCAGGAAGTTACACTGGCAGCTACACAGATCCGAGAGCTAATTTCTCTCGCGGCGCACAGAATGCGCAGAATCCTGGACAGCAGAGCCAGAGCGCAGGCACTGAGCAGCCACGTGATAACTTTGCGAATGCTGAAGGCACTACATACTTCAACAACGACTTTGACGGAGCTGGCAATGCATATGAAATGCCACCTGCACATGGCAATAAGAAGAAAAAAGAGAAGAAGCCTTCTCCAGTTGTCACACTGACAAGAAAGTCCCTGGCTTTCCTCATTGTTGCTGTCATGGCAGTATCAATGCTCTTCGGTGCCGGCAGCGGTGCGATTACACATAATCTGATGGATTCTGGCAGTTCTCCTTCACATAGCGGTGTGAGCAGCAACGGTGCTTACACTTTGGAAGATTCAACTAGCGCAGCTATGAGCATCAGCCAGATTACAGAGAAGACTCAGAAGTCAGTAGTTGAGATTAGAACTGAGAGCGTTGCTTCCGACTCATGGATGCGTGAATACGTTACACAGGGTGCCGGCAGCGGTGTTATCATCAGCAGCGATGGCTACATCATGACTAACAACCACGTTATCGACGGAGCTCGCAAGATTACAGTTACTACAATCGACGAGAAGTCATACTCAGCTAAGCTGGTTGGCACTGACCCAAGAAACGACGTAGCAGTTCTGAAGATCAAGGCTGAAGGTTTAGAAGCCGCAACATATGGCAACAGCGATCAGCTTCAGGTAGGCGACCTGGCAGTTGCAATCGGTAACCCACTTGGTGAACTGGGCGGTACAGTAACATCAGGTATCATCAGCTCACTGGATAGACAGCTGAGCATCGACGGTAAGTCAATGAACCTGCTTCAGACTGACGCTTCAATTAACCCAGGTAACTCAGGCGGCGGCCTCTTCAACGATGACGGTCAGCTCATCGGCCTGGTTGTAGCTAAGTCATCAGGTTCTGACGTAGAAGGTCTGGGATTCGCAATTCCAATTAACACAGC
>JAGHTQ010000021.1 GCA_018065295.1 Candidatus Colimonas fimequi
TCAAGCATAAGCTTATATGAATACTCGATTGCTATTGGAGTAATAATATCTCCAGTAGAAATGTCTATCTTTATTGGCGTAGCCATCTTACCCATAATAGAATCTAATGTTATTCTTATTCCTGGATACTCCATTTCATCCATAATAGACCTAACATCTTTAATCCGAAATGTAATTCCATCACCAAGATTCAGTCCGCAGATTTCTGTAACGATTTCGGTTATTTCTTCTTCAGATAGATTCAGATTGCGTATAGTTGAATCTATATCCATAGTTGATCTCATTGCAACTCCAATCATTGAAGTAACAAGTATACCGCCTTTGATAATAAAGTTGTCAGCATATTTTGAAGCAGCTACTCGTTCCAGAAAGCGTTCCATCATATAGATTCGCAGTAGAACTCTAGCATCTGCGTTATTCTCTTTAGCATAATTCTTCAGTCGGCCTTTGATCTGTTCAGGTGTTAATGCCATTACAAAATCACCTCCATATATTCTCTAATTTTAGAATCAATGTGAAATAGCTTAGCATATTTCATCAAACGGTTTAGGTCTTTATCTTTTCTAGACACATATGTCTTCAATGCAGTCTGGTAATCTTGTATTTCAAACTGTTTTCTATTTCTTACAAGGTCGCATATGGTTCGTTCCATATCATAGATTGGTATTTCATGACCGAAAGAATTGATTATTGTGGTCTTGCCGACATCTAGCAAATCTTTCTTAACTGTGTATACCTTGATTCCGTCTTTTACCAATCTACTGGTACTATATCCCGAATAAATTGTAATTGTACGCCGCACTGGCTCTCTGTCAATAAGTCCATAATAATACAATGCTTCATCATGCGAGAAAACTGCATTTGGACAACGTAAAGCAAGAACATAATTCTCATCTGTCCATGCATCAGGGGAAGCATATATACCATGAGAGATTTGCTCATAGCCATTATCTCTGATGAAATCGTATAATTGTGTCTTCGTTATACCGGATTTAATAATGTCAGAAGTAATTAGTATTCCTGACTCATCTATGTAATTTGTAATGCTATTCATATCTATCACCAACTTTCGTGCTAATATCATAATTTATATTAGCACGAAAGTCAAGAGTGCCCACGCAGATACAACTGCATGTGTACTCAAATCCCTTTTTGTCCTCAACACCCCGGGAATCAGGAATGCATCAGGCGGCGATTGGCATCTCGCTCCACGGGTTACTAGCCCCCTCGAGGGTCTCTCCAGGCCGTCCTCATTGCGTGATCCCATATTCCTATGGGGCTGTGACTGGACGGGAGTATCATTATAGTCTATGAGTGTCATCGCACTTGGCAGGTGCCACCTGTCTTTCAGACGAGACATTGTCGCTCGCTCCTGTCGGAGGTCATGGCGCATCGTCATGCATGCTGTAGCTTTCGCATCTCATAGTTAACGTACCTGATGAATGTTTATTCAGTTGTATCGAGAGAAATGTCCTTTCACTTGTTAGCCACGACATTAGGCAGCGTCATAAACTGTCATTCTTGGTCAGTGGGATTCATTTGCCTTCTCACCTTTACACCCAGCTATTAGGCTCAGTCATAAACTGTCATACAATTCTTATAGAATTACTTTCCCTCTCACCTATCGGAGAATCTATTAGGCACCGTCATAATTCGTCACATAAAAAGAGACATCTGCCTTTCGGGGTAAATGTCTCACTCATGAATTGTATTAACTTTTTATCTGAATCTGTCGAATATAGAAGTTCCTTCTCCAGAATAATTCTTATTTAATCTTGAAACGTTATCTGTCTCATCCCTGTGTTTAAGAAGGGCAGTTAGCTCGTCTAGCATTTTATTCTTAGCATACTCAATGCTTCCACGATTCTTTCCCAGTTCCTCAGCGCAAGCTCTTATAGAAATGCCTTTAATGTACAACAACTTAAATAATGGCAGGTGCGGCTTAAGTGAAGTCTTGAAAGAATCCTGGAGGAATGTAAGATCTTCTTTCAAAGCATCAAACTCAGGCTTACCCATAACTCCAACCCAGCGCTTTGCTTTTACCGTCTGATTGAATCTACTGAGGTCTTCGTTATAATGAACGCACATATCCTTTGCATATTCCTCGTATGAAGCACAGTTCCTGCAAGTACGTATTATATACTCACGCTTTTCCTTCTTCACATGCCTACGAGGAACTTTGAGTCCAACCTCTGCGATTTCATCTTCATAATAATCATTTTTATATCGCTGCGTTTTCCTTTTGAATTTCGGATATACCTTACCGTGATATTCGACTTCTTCACAAAATGATTTTAGAGAGATAGCATGATTCTTGCCATCGTCGTATTTCCCTTCGTATGTGAAGAGAACAACTTTCTCACCGGTATCTACATCGTCAACAACCATTGCAACATGAATGTTAACTAAATCATATCTCTCATAGTAACCAGCGAAGACACGCTTGGATTTCTTCTCAGCCATATTTCTTATTCCTCTTTAGTAATTAATGATAAAACCCATTCTAGTTCTATCATAATTATCTCACATCATGTGTCCTATAATATGGACAGTTAAGGACTGAAATACGACTGAAATACGAATGTAGCGGCACCCTTGGGCAGGGTGCCAGGTTTATATTAACAGTCTCCAAACTCAGTCTGCAGAATCTTATATAGCGCAACTAATTCATCTTTAGTCATAGTCACACCTTTACCACATCTATCTCTATCGATGTTCCATGATCTGAGATCATACTTTTGTTCTGCGCCATTCCATGAGTTGAGCGTCAGCATCTTATCCCAACCACCGCTGCTTGTTGATAATGTTCCAATCTCTCTTATAATCTTGTTTTCTAAATCCTTTGCCATATTATCTTACCTCTCTTTCTTTTCTTCTCTTTGCTTTTTCTTCCTTCTTTAGCTGGTCTAGCAGTTCAGGCGGAATAAGATTTACAATCTTAACAAGTTGCTTCTGCTGCTGACTCAGCTGTGTAAGTTGCTCCTTAAGCTCAATAATTTCTTTCTCCTGATCATATGCAGTGTCACGATAGTTCCACTTGCTGCGATTAGCATCAGATAGTGCTTCCTCTAGGTTAGCCACGTGCTTATCAACCATCTTCAGCTGAGATGACATATTAGCCATCTCAGGTGCATACTGACCGAGCAGGGCAATGGCGCGTTCCTTCTTCTTCGGAGCATTCACAAGACCAATGTCATTTATAGCTGAAGCAATCTCTTCATAATGCTCCATAAGATGAGCTGCGTTCTTGAAGAACGCCGTCGGAATGTGTTTGCGATGACTGACTTCTTTTGGCAATCCTCTCATCAAATCAGGAAATGCTTCAACCATGTGTGCGTGAAATTCATCCTGATGCTTACGAAGTCCGCTTGGTCCACCGATTAGATCCTTGGAGGACAATCTGTTGTCCCTAGTAATTGGTACAAAACACAGATGCATATGAGGATGCGCCTCGTCCATGTGAACCACTGCTGAGATAATATTCTCTTCACCAAACTTCTTAACGAAGTATTCATAGGCATGGTTGAAATAGTTGACCTGAGTCTCATAAGGCTCCTCGTCAGCCATTCAGGTGATGCAGTGACCAGAGCATCCTGCAGCACAATGCTGTTTGATCTCTTCTTCGCGCCTGACTCTTCAATTCGTTTCAGAACAAGCTGCCTGTACTTTTCTTCGGGCGGCTTCAGATGATAGTTGAGCTCAGTGCGAGAGCTGTCGATGTCAGGATTGCTCTTGTAC
>JAGHTQ010000026.1 GCA_018065295.1 Candidatus Colimonas fimequi
ATCGCTTGTGAGCGTTGCAGTTTCTGGTGCCAGCTGTGTGCATGCCGCGTCTAAATACCAGCCTGCGAATGTGTAGCCAGTTCTTGTTGGAACTGGTGAAAGTCTGCTGTACTGGCAATCCTCACTATGTTTGTGTTCAGTCTTACCGCAGTTGAGCGTCCAAACTCTAGAGTTTCCAGAGTTAACTGCCTTATAGCAACCGTTTGTTGCACCATTATTAACATTTGTTTTTGTTGGTGTTCCACTTGGCTTAGCTGTATGTGTATGTTCTGAAAGATTACACGTCTTTTCATCCTTCTTATAAAGCTGAACCTCTGCGCCATATCCACCCTTGATTGCTGGGATATATGATCCACCGTTAGTGTTGTAAACTACTCTGTATGAGTTACGGATGTACTTCAGTTCAACTACTGTGCTGCCGTCAGCTGCAACAACCTGTTCATCGATGTCGTCTTCTGTAGGTGCGATGAAGCCTTCAACTTCAACAACGCTAGCTTCTGAGTTAGTCATATGACCAACTTCACCCTGAACAGTTACTGCTGGATATGCAGCATCTTCTTCATAGCCTTCACCGTCCATTGTCTGGAACAGATACTTGACTGTGAAGTCTGCTGGCTGTGATGAGTAGATGATATCTACTGTATATTCTCTTTCTGAATTGATTTCGTTTTCTGGGATTGTTGCATGAATAGTGTTTCCACTAAATGAGAAGTGACCGTCAGCATCGCCTGACAGTGCTGGTGTCATTCCATCTTCTGATGGAACTCCATCGTATGAGAATGAATACTTGCCATCTTCTAATTCAACGTCTGTTGAATAAGAATCACTGATAGCAACCTTCTCTGTAGTAAGGAATCTAACAGTTACTGAGATTGTATCCTGTTCTTCCTCTTCTTCTGGAGCTGATGCTTCAATAATATATACAGAGAATTCGTCTGACTTGAAAGTACCACCTGATGATGTTGCATTGCTAGTCATGAGTTCAACGTTACCGCTGTCTTCAACATGATAGATATTAAAATCAGAGCCCTCTACATTAGCGCCCTTAAGTGTTACCTTAACATTCTTTTCTGGTTCGATTTCTTTGCCTTCATAATGGAAAGAAATATCGACACCTTTCGCATCTACAGCGTCTGGTACTTCGCCCTGGATCATTGAGAGTGCTCTGTCCTTGCCGACAGCAGATACACTCATTGTTGTTCCTTCTGGAAGTGCGCCTTCTGGAGCAGATACGCTTACATGAATACCGTTTGATGCAGTCTTGCTGAATGTAGCTGCAGGCATCAGAACAGTTTCTTCTTCCTCTATTACCTCTTCCTCAACTGCAGCTTCTTCTTCAGCAGCTTCCTCGCCTGATACTTCTGCTGCATTGTCTTCCTTATCAGCATGCTGCGGCTGGGAGTCTGCCTTATCGTTTTCGTCAAGAGAGATTTCCTGCTTCTCCTGAACCTGTGGCTGCTCCTGAGGTTTTTCCTGTGGCTTCTCAGCCTTTTCCTGCTTCTCAGGCTTAGCTTCCTGAGCTACGTGAGTTTCCTGTGTATAGGCTTCTTCGTCATCGCTTGCACGCAAAGTATTCCCCGCAGTCCATGAGAGCGTGGTTATTACCAGTGCGATTGCTAACGCAAGCGCTATACCTCTTCTAAATTTCGTCTTCATACCGTTCACCTTTACAATCCCTGTTTTACTTATCAGAAAGTTCAATCCTATGAAATTTCCGAGGTTACATTATGGTTACATACTTTTATTAATTATACCATCGAGTAAAAAAGTTATTTTTCAAATGGTTACAAAAAACTGGCTTTTTGACTCAAAGTCATTTACAATGTAACCATAATGTAACCATTGGTAATCTACATATAGTGCTTACAGCAAATGGAGGCCCTAAAATGCGAAAAATAGATAAACTCAAAACCGTACAGCTAATAGTTTTCATACTGCTCACGGCAGTATGTGCACTGGTTGTATTCAGTAACAAGACACTTTTTCACACCATTGCTCTCGACGGCAATGTGCGTCTCATGTGCATATTCCTGTGGGCATCACTTGCCCTTTCATTCCTTTTCATATTCCTTGATCTGAGCATGTATAGCTCAATCAAGAGGGAATATCGTGAACTTGACTACGCAGTTCACACTGATGCAACATCAGGAATCGCTAACAGATATTCAAGTGATGTTATCATCGAGAAGTATCTGGATAAGCCACTGCCAGCTCACGTTGGTGCAGTAATGATCGAGCTTTCAAACATTAAGGAAATTAACGATCAGTATGGTCACATTCAGGGCAATAACGCCATTCGCGTATTCGGAACAATTCTGAAGATGACATCTGTAGACCTTTGCTTCGTGGCTCGAAACGGCGGTAACCGATTCCTTGCAATCTTTGAAGAAGGAAGCGAAGAGAAGATTAACGAATTTATCAGTAGATTTGAAACAAAAGTTAACGAAGGAAATAGCATTCCAGGCAAGATGAAACTGGAATATAGATATGGCGTTGCCTTCAATGAAGGCGATAGCGTTAAGTCAATTACAGAGTTAATTTCACTGTCATTTAACCGCATGATTAATTCATAGAGGAGAACGAGTATGGCAACCTTGGATTACAACTACATAGAATCCCTGGTGAATATGGCACAGCGTAAGGATAGTAATGCTTTCGCTGAGCTTTATGCTGCAACTTATCAGATGCAGTATGCGTATTCCTGCCACTATCTTGGTGATCCAGTTAAGGCTCAGTATGCAGTACAGGAAACGTATATTAAGGCTCTTCGCGGTATTACGACACTGCGCGATTCCAAGTTATTCGTTCCATGGCTTAACCAGCTTAACTTCAAGGTGTGCTTCACTCTCATTAATGAACACAATCCTGAGAAGAACGGCATTGAAGTTGAACGCGAACCTATCGTAATCGACGGTCGCCAGTTCAGAATTGGACAGGTGCTTGCACTTCCGTTTACAGAAGCACAGTCCATTATTTTGCATTACTATAATGGAATGAATGACAAAGAGATTGCTAGGCTTATGGATATAAGCCGCGGCAGCGCAAGACGCGCCATTCGAAATGGTACTGGCAGACTCGCCGCGCTCATGGGCGAAGGAGGTGACGACGATGGCAAATAGATTTACGTCAAAATCACCAACACTAACCGTGCAGCAGGCAGACCAGATGCTTTCGAACATCTTCGACATCTGCAATGTTCCGCCAAACACAGTGCCACTTGAAACTTTGGAATCATACAGCAACTACCGCGCAGAACGCTTCACGTTCAAAAGATTCCTCATCGGCATCATCATCGCCATATTCCTTCTGATACCATTCCTGTTCATAACACCATCTATGACAGTAGAGAATGTGTCAGCTCCAGGTGATGCTCCCAAGTATCAGGTAACGGTTAACTCCATGCTCCCAGTGACTAGCGTCACTGCTACAATTGACGACAGTAATGTTCCTGTATTTGAGACAGGCGATAACGTATATACAATTGAGCCTGCTTCCAGTGGCAATCTGGTGATTACCGCAAACTCCGTAAACAAGCAATACTACCAGCTTCAGGTTGACGTTTTCGCTGACAGACACGACAAAGAAGCTCCGAAGCTTATTCGTAATGAAGTGTCTGACGGTCAGGTGTATATGTACCTTAGCGATAATGAGTCGGGAATTGACTATTCATCGGCATATGGTTTATATAACAACGGCGATAGAGTTGATCCGGTGACCTTTAACAGTAGCGAAAACTATCTGGTATTTGACTATCCTAAGGAAGACCTGAACATCTACATCAGCGATAAGGATGGCAACGTGCTCCAGCTGGTTGTGACAGTTAATAAATAATTATCAGCTTCATAAGAACACAAAAAAGGGATACTAAACAGTATCCCTTTTATCGTGTTCTTATTCGTCTTTTGCTGTTAAGTTTAGCGTATTAACGCATTGTGCCACCAAGTGCCTTAGCAGCCTTGTTGCTGATTGGTGAGTAAGTTCCGATTGGAATTGGAACTTCGCCGCCGCTTGCTGTTATAACCTTGATTGTGCCGTCATCGTTGTACTTATACTCAACGTTAATTGTGTAACTGTCGTCGTACAGCTTAACCTTGTAACTGATGTTCTCTTCATCAAGTGATGCTACCTTACCTGAAGGACATTCACATCCAGGCTCCATGTAATAATCTACGCCCTTGTATGTGATTGCTGGTGCTCCGCTTGTATCGATGATATCTGAGAATGCTCCGCCTTCACATGCATACATAAATGATATTGGAAGGTCAACTCCTGTGCCTGGTTTAGCGATAAGCAGACATGTGACAATCAGTTCGTCTCCATCAACTTCAACGCATCTATACCACTGTGGAATGTTAGCCTCTGGCTTCTTCTCATCCATGTCGCCAACAGTATATACATAAGTGCCGTTTGTTACGTTAATTCCTGTTTCTTCAGCAATTACTTCATCGTAATCAGCAGTAATATTTACTGTATCTCCTGTCTTAAGGCCTTCTGTCTTATCTGCCTTGTATTCAACATTCTCGAAGAAAACTCTAACCTGAGCCTTGTATTCATCGTCTTCAATCTGACCAATGATTTCGCTAACCTTGTCCTGATCTACTGTAAGATCGCCCAGAACGCCTTCGCCTTCGAATCCTGTTACCTTAGGCTCTGACAGTGTCTGCGCCAGGTCAACGTCCAGTGTATTCGTGCTCTCATCATCAGGGAGAATAGGTTCATCTCCTGATGACATAAGGAACCACGCTGCCCCTCCGCATGTTAACAGAAGAACCAGAATGATTACTGCGATAACAATACCCTTCTTACCCTTCTTTTTCTTGCCAGGACCGCGTCTGCCGCCGCCTGCTCCTCCATTGTACTCATAATCGTCTTCGTCATCATCATATTCGATGTTCTCGAAATTATTATTTGTCTGATGCCAGTTGTCATCAGCTGGAATAGTTCCTCCCTGGTCCCATTCATCTCTAGGCTGTGAGTAGCCTGTTTCTCTCCATGCTCTTGAGCTCTGTCCTGGTGGCATCTCATCAAGAAAAGCCAGTTCATCAACCTCATGAGCCATGGCATCCTTATAAAGGTTGTCATAGTTATCAGGGAATTCGCTTCTTCCGATTACTTTTGTTGTTCTATCGTCGCTCATATTATTTCCTCTTATATGTAGTGTTCGCGTTTAAAACATTATACCACAACTAGTTAGCAAGTGTGAAATCACAAATAAAAAGGAATCGATATAATCAATATCGATTCCTTAAAGTTCTTATTTCTCGAAGAGGAGAACTAACATCTCTGGTTCTTCATAATAATCATGTTCATCTTCTTCGTCAGTTGGCACAACGTAGTCCATTCTCAGTGTCGCACCATCGATGTAGAACGGATATGAAGTATCTGATGTCTTCAGTTCATAGTTTCCACCATTCTTAATAATAACGTTACCCTTAATCTTCAGTTCCTTAATTGTAACGATACCAGTACCATCAGGCTGCATTTCGAATGTAGGTTCTGGATTATAATCTCTTCCAAGTCTACGCATGCTTAATGTCCAGCCATTACGTTCTGCGCCTACCATTACCCATGTACCAATGAGGCTAGCATCCAGAACGTCCAGCTTACCAACAGTTACTGTCTTAACGTTATTTGTAATCTTAAGACCAGCATCTTCAGCACCCTTCTCACTGTATCTTGCAGTGATAGTAATTTCATCGCCTTCAGTGAGATTTGTCTCCTTATCAGCTGATAACACAACACCATTGAAGAAACTCTTTATAGCGAATCTCTCATCGATATCGTTAGTTGAACTCATGAACTCGTCAACCTTCTGTTCATCAATAACTGCTTCAGTTACGATAATGCCGCTTCCATCAACACCGCCGTATTCAGGCTCAGTCATGAACTCAGCCAGGTCAACCTTAGTAGTTGAGCTCATAGTGCTTACCACATTAAATGCAACTATAGCAACTACAACGATCAGAGCAGCAACGCCAAGCTTAATGAGAGTCTTCTTAGAAACCAGTGGCTTTCTCTCTGCTTCAACATACTGTGCTGCATTTATCTTAGCCATCTCTGCTTCAGCCTGTTCATAGTTGTAATCAAGGCCCAGTGCCAGAGTTGGTGAGCTTACTTCTGTACCGTTCTTCTCCTGATCTTCCTCAAGATCTTCGATAGTGAATGGCTCTTCAGTTTCTTCTTCTGCTTCTTCTGTATTTTCAGTTGCTTCCTCAGCAGGTTCTTCTACTTCTTCCGCAGGTTCTTCAGAAACTTCTTCAGCTGGTTCTTCTACAGTTTCCTCTATCTCTTCTGCAGGCTCTTCTTCAGCTGGTTCTTCCACTTCTTCTGGTTCCTCTGCAGGTTCTTCTCCAGTTTCCTCTGTTGCTTCGTCAGCAACCTCTTCTTCTGTTGTTTCTGGTTCTGTTTCAGTTTCTGCTTCTTCAGCCACTTCTGCCTCAGCTTCAACCTCAGGTTCTGCCTCTGCTTCAGTTTCAGCTTCTTCTGCCTCTTCCTCTGCAGGCTCTTCAGCCACTTCCTCTGCAGGCCCTTCAGCAGCTTCAGCTTCGATTTCTGTTTCTGCTACCTGTTCGATTGTCTCAGCATCTTCTACTTCTTCAAATGCTGTTCCGCAGAATCCACAGAACTTATACTCTTCTGGTATTTCTCTACCACAATTAGCGCAAATTTTCATTTATCCCTCCGTTATTTAAGGATTTTTTCAAACTAGTACTACTATACCACTAAATGTCAAATATGCCCACAATTTCTGTGGTTACTTGTCACATATTTTCTTCCTATCTCTTAGTGTACCAGAGCTCATTCATGGAGATTTCAAGCAGACGTGCGATTGCCTGCTCTGGCTCTAAATCGTGAAGTTCATCGTAGCACTTCTTCATCATCTGGCCATTAGCCTTGCGCCAGATTTTGTTGCTAGGACGGCAACGATCATAGTAATGCCAGTATCTGTATAACCAGCCAGCCCATCGCATGATTTCCTCTGAATAGAGTTCACCATCCGTTGACGCTGCGCTTATTTTCTCATCGTGCAAAAGTTTCTCCATGATTTCTTCTGCACTCATTTTGAGCGCCACATCCGCACCCTTGCGCGGATTGTGGCTATATGCATATGGATCCTCATCAAACTCGTCTATATACTGACAGATTTCTGACTTCATGAACTTACGAATAAATTCAGAGCACTTGAAACCCTTTCTTGCCGCCAGAACGAAAAGTTCGCCCTGAGTTTCACATACGTTAATTCTGTTTTGTGTAAGCATATTTCTCCTTACTATGGTACAAGCGGATCTTCTGGATTAAGCACAACATCATCCTGCTGTGGATTATCTGTTGATTCACCTGAATCATTATTATTTTCTGATGATGAGTTTGTATCATCGTTTGAAGATTCATCACTTGGATCTTCGCTTGACTCATCAGTTGCATTATCGATTTCATCAATTATATCTTCAATAATGAACATTGATGGCTTAGGAGCATAATACTCATCATTAAATACATTCTTCATCAGGAAGTCTGCAATACTATCACCGAACTTGCCATAAACGTATTTAGTGAAATGCAGGTTATCTGATGCATTATATGGGCAGTTTGATGAATTTACAATACCGTAATCGTTAGTGTGATATGTGTAAATCTTAATATATGAGGAATTATCGTTCCAAATCTTATTAAGGGTATTAAGACAATTCTGATAGTCATTCAAATTATTGCCACTCTGTCCGAGACCGCCTACCTTAGAAGTATCATTCTTAGTCTTGAAACGGTTCATTCTTGGATAATATGATCTACCATTATACGTACTGAAGTATACTCTATCAGCATAGAAGAGATCTACTGTTACAACCTTGATTGGCTTCTTGCCAGCTTCTACTCTAGCCTTACTAGCATCCTCTATTCTCTTCATGATGGTATTATAAGCACCATAGAATGTAGTCTTGTCAAATGAAGGATTATAATCAGGGCTATTTCTGTCTGTTACACCGTAAACCACATCGTTTGAACATGAAGCTGTCTGACCGTCTTCTGTCTGATATGTAGTGAAGTTTTTCTCAAGTGCATACCAGTAACTGTGACTTGCTGTGTTAGCAAGAGGTGCACAGTCAGTATAGTCATTTGTTCCAGCAGAAAGAACTACGATATCATAATCCTCAATAGTAGATGTATTATCCAAAGTACCGAGCATAGTCTTTCTCTGTGGAGTCTTACCTTCTGCGACTGGTTTTACAATCTCATCAACCATTCTTGCTCTATTGAAGTTTGACTTATCACCATCCTGCCAACCCTCATATGTTGAACTAGCGTGGTAAGGTAACTTAACAAGCTTTGAATTTGTATATGATGGCTTATAAGTATATGATGTTCCTGACTTAACTTCTGCAATAGGAGTGTAGTATGTTGAGCCTGGACATGATGGATTGTAGAAATGAGTCTTATTCTTCTCAGTTTCATTTACTAACTTAGCAGTTGATTGATTACCAGTTAACTGGTTTACTCTGTTAGAAATTGAGAACTTATGCCATTCTGGAGATGTTGTAATTCCTGTTATTTCATCAATTGATCTTGATCTGTAATATGGTGATCCGTAAGTAATGCTATCGCCGAACCAAAGGATATCTTCGTCATATTTCCTATCCTTTGTTGTCATAACATCATAACCTTCTCCCAGGTTATGCTTACTTAATACGATGCCGCTTCTCTTCTTAGTGTATGCTCTAACGCAATAATACTTGCTCTTATCTACATTAGCATATGCGGTAACGTTCTTATTATATGAGAATCTACCTGGAGACGGTACATCTGCATCAGGATTGTCGAAATCAAATCCGTTTTCTGATGATGCAGTATAAACATAATAACCATCTACATTAGGCACTGTTCCCCATGTTACTTTGGCTTCTGATCCGTTCTCATCAACGCTTACAATTGAAGGTGCTTCAATCTGCCAGTCGCCTTCCTTCTGATACAGACCTAAACTGTACTTAGCCTTCTTCTTGTAGGTTGTCTTCTTCTGTGCTCTTACTGTATAAACCAGATTGTTTGAAGAAGGGTCTATAAATGTATTTGCATCAAAAAGAATGCTCTTATCAGCTGATTTTGACTTGTTTACAGTCTTATAATAGTAGTCTGTAAATGAAAGATTCGCACCATCAACTGTTGCAATGAGTCTATATGATGCGCCTGTTCTATCAGCCTTACGATATACCAGATACTGTGTTGCGCCTGATACCTTAGTCCATGATACCTTGGCACTCATGTTATTTGTCTTAACGCTTACCTTTGTTGTTCCAATAAGCTGCATACCGTTAGGGTCGTATTTACCCTTGCCGATTCTTACTGTGTAAATATAGTTCTTGCCAAGGCCTATGTTCTTATCAATATATGAAGTTGATGACTTCTTGCCTTTAACTGTTGCAATCTTGCTCCATGAACCACCCGGCTTCTTCCTATATACGCTATATGACTTACCTGCGCTTGAGTACCAGATTACTTCTGCGCTCGCATTGGTGCCAGATGATACTTCATAATATGAAACCGCCTTAAGTCTAGGTGCTTTGCTCTTAGCTGCGTAGACTTCATCAGACTGAATCATTGTAAATGCTACCATCATGGCAATTACCATAATAAAGCTACACAATGTCATCCTAACTATATTGTTAGTCTTAAACGCCTGCATGATTTTTTCCTCCATAATCCAAAAGTTTACTTATCCAAAGTTTTATCGAATATTACATCAATTACTCTACGAGCAGCCTTGCCATCATCGAGATAGTTAAACATCTCGTTAAATTCTTTATAAGTATTGTCGTAATTAAATCCCTTTTCCCTAATTGTGTTTATCGCATCAATCAGCTGATCTTCAGTCTTAACTATTTCACCTGGTAACTTCTCAAGATCCAGATAGAAGCCTCTGATTGAATTGCCGTATTCTTCAAGGTCATACATGTAGAAGACAATTGGTCTCTTCAGACATGCATAATCAAAGAATACACTTGAATAGTCTGTAATCAGAATGTCTGTCATAAGATAGAGTTCTGAAATATCTGCTATTCTTGACACATCATATATGAAACCTTCATATGCAGCGAAATCAAATGAATTCGCAATGAAGTAATGTGTTCTAAATAAGATAATGTACTCATCTCCAAGTTCTTCACGAAGTCTATCGAAATCAAGTTTCAGGTCATATGTATATCCCTGACCAGATACGTGATTGTTATCTCTGAAGGTTGGCGCATACAGAATAACCTTCTTATCCTTAGGTGCACCTACTATCTTGTAGATTTCATCGATATCTTCCTGTGTGTAATTGCTGAGAATGTCATTTCTTGGATATCCCACTTCAGTAATGATATCAGACATTCCCATACCGTCAAGATTAAATGAACTAATAAATCTATCAGATGCCCATGCACTTGGTGAAAGGAAATGTGTATATCTTACAACATCCTTATCGTTTCGTATTCTTATTTCTTCAAGACTGTTATTAACATTACCGTCTTCAATCTGAATATCACATCTAAGTCTCTTAAGAGGCGTACCGTGCCAAGTCTGCATTACAACCTGTCCATCCTTGCGGCTTATGCCGTCAAATAACATGGCGTTTGTAATAACATACTTGGAAGTAGCTAATTCATAGTAATATTCATCTGATCTGAACGTAACGAATTTAGCGCCTTCAAGTTTGGGAATGCTTCTGTGCTTCTCGGTATCTTCAAATGACCATACAAATGTCCAGCCTTCGAATTCTCCCGATCTAAGCATCTCCTCGTATATTGCTCTAGGATTGCAACTGTACTGTCTACCATTGAATACTTCGAACAGAACCTTCTTCTCATCAAGCGGATACTTGCCGTATTTCTTAAGATAACGGTTACCACGAAGCTTATTCATCATATTACGAGCAACCTGTCTCTGTTCAGGATGCTTCTTCAGGTATGTTATCAATGTTGCTTTTAATTTATTAGTCAAACTCATTTCTTAATTGCTCCTTATGGAATTGCAACTCTCGTCTTAGTTTTATAGATATAGTCTCTGCTTGTTCCACGTTTGTTCATGAGGATAACAAGATATCCATCATCAACAACGCAGCTCTCAATTTCCCCAATTGGCAAATAGTAACTACCAAGATATGCACCATCTGATACACGATACATATCAATATAGCTGGTATTACCACTAACCCATGTGCACACAAGTGCAACGCCGTTATAAGCGCCTATATCCTGTGCGTGATTATATCTAATTCGTTTCCAGATGAACTTCTCAACTCTGAACTTCTCATCTGTAACATAAATTTCATTACCCTTGCTCAGGTAGAATTTGTTATTACTCTCGTCGTATGCAATGCCTGATGTTACCTTAGGCAGAGTAAATGGACTCTCACTTACAAGCTGCTTCTCATCATATACACTGCATTCTTTTGTCTTAACACTCTTATGTGTTTTTACTACATATATCTTGCCTGTATTCGGGTTATACGTACTGCCGTTGGCATGTCCCATATTCTTAAGGGCCGCTTCACGCTTCTGCTTACCCTTCCTGTTATATGTAATAATTTTGCCTTGAGATCCTCCATGGTTAACATATGCAATCATATATTCAGAACCATTGAAACTCATGGACTGAGGGACATTAGTCTTGCCGCTTCCTGTTATCAATGCGACTGTATCAAGATCTTTTTCTTTCAAAGTCTTGATATTGTGTGACTTCTTGTAGCTTTCTGCTGTATTAGCTGCCGCTTCAATAGTCACTGGGGACGACTGCTTGCCCTTTATTGTCTGTCTGTTTATCGTTGCTGTCGCACGTACCTTGTATTGTCCCTGAGTTCTAACTATTTTCAGATGGTTTGATTTCCCATCGACAGTCTTAATAGGAACATACTTGTCAGTTGCGATGTTGTATCTTAAGATTTCGTAGTCTGTTGCGAACTGTACAGGCTCCCACTTAAGTACAACAGTTTCATCAGCAACATCAGTTACTTCCACATTAGTTGTACCTAATGAATCCGGATATGACATAACAACAACTTCCTTGGTAGCGTCCTTGTATTCGTCCGTACCCTTAGCAGTTACTGTAATAGTTGTCTCTCCAGATTTCTTCAAGGTAACAGTACCCGTGTCAGTTACTGAGGCTACGTTTTCGTCGTTAGATTTAAAGGTTATCTTACCTTTACCGATGGCTGTGACATCGAAGGTATTACCTTCGAAACCTCTCAGTTCCTTTGCAGAAAGATGAAGTTTCTGCTTCAGCTTGTCAGTCTTAATGGTTACCAGTTCAGCACCGCAGCTGTTGCCTTTGCTATTTGGTGTAGTTACCATGATGCGGTACGTTTCTCCAATATCCGCCTTGTGAATGGAATACGACGTTCCTGATACTGTCTCTCTCTTAGGAAATCCCAGTCCGTGGAACACATAGACCTCGTACTCGTCTACTCCAATATCCTTCCACTTGGCAGTAATGCTATGCTCATCCTGAGTAACCTTAAGGCCCTTAATGGCATATTCTGAGTCATCGAAGAGATAGACTATTGCCAGGAACGGAATTGACATTACAATTACCGCGGCTAGCAGAATAGCTATCAGTATTAATTTGAAACTTGATGACTTCAACATATGTCTTATCTTTGTCCTTATACCTTCTGATTAATTGTGATAATGCATTTACATTGCATTACGCTTATCTACTAAACTATTTAATCTCTCAATACCATAGAATGGAATGTTCTGCGTATTCCATCTTTTTCTTACGCGCTCGTACTCTTCTGTTCCAAGGTCGAAATCAACAAGATTTCCATCGTTTAAGAGGACCTGAAGCTGGTCAATCTTATCGTCAGTGTAGAGATCCTTCATGGCTACAACGTCCCTTGACATGAGATATGTATTCCATCCACGCTGCTTAACCTTTCTTGGCTCCTTGCCCTTATCTGATACCTTCATGAACTTCTCTCTGGCAATTCGAGCATTCTCAAGGTGTTCAACGAAGCTATCAGTCATAGCGTCCTTGAACGGAACGGTAACGTCACAGATTTCAACCTGCTGCATTGTTTCTCTAGCAACAGCCTTAGTGATACGGTTGCCGTAGAATTTCCTGCAGATTGAGAATTCTCCCTCATTAGTGCTAACTCTCTCAGTTTCGCCCACGATATTGCCCTTGAGCTTGTATCTGCCAGCCTTAACAAAAAGAACGTTATGAATGTCGTTCCACTTATCAATACGGTAGAACTTTTTTCTGTAGTTAAAGAGCCATGCAGCCACCGTATCACGTCCGAAAACAGACTTAAAAGCATTCATGATTCCTACGAAGAATTTATCAGAAGTCTTGGTAATACGCTCTTCCATGTAACTTCTCTTCCAAACTGTTGCCAGTTTAAGGTACAGCTTAGGATCCTTCGGTGGTTCTTTAACGACTTCTACGATCTTAATGTAGATGCCCTGATTAACATGAAAATGATAGTTTGTTAAGTTAATTCTTGTTGTTTCGCTGTTGTAGAATCTTGTTTCGATTCTTCTTGCGTTAGTATTTGTCAGGAAGTTTTCTACAAATCTGTTAGGAATCTTACCGTTTACCGCTTCAGCGAAACGTTCCTGATCTCCGCCAGTCATGGCTACTGATATATAATCTACTGAATTAGGAAGCACACCGTTATCAATGATGCTGTCAAGAACTTCATTGCCTACTGTGTATTCCAGTCCATTTGCAACGCATATTTCATCTAATTCTTTCAGAAGGTCAATAAGCGCTCTAGTTTTTTCGTCCATAATTCACCTACTTCATATCCGCATACATATCTATTTCACTGAAGCATTCGTTAGCTTCCTTCCAGATAAATGCGTTTCTTGTCTGATTACATGCCTCAATGTATAATGCCTTGGATTCATCCAGTTCGCCTAATCTGTAGAGGGCATATGCCTTCATGCTCTTTAATTCACCTGTCAGAGTCATGATTCCTGCCATT
The DNA here is from genome assembly GCA_018065295.1 of Candidatus Colimonas fimequi. Lineage (GTDB taxonomy): Bacteria > Bacillota > Clostridia > Peptostreptococcales > Anaerovoracaceae > Lentihominibacter > Lentihominibacter fimequi. Next base: position 13,958 of record JAGHTQ010000026.1, read on the forward strand.
CTATTAACTTCTTCAGCGAGATTAATGAAGTCCCTTTTGCTTACAGCATCGTGCTTCATGCACCAAAGCTTGCCGTAATTATAGTCAACCAGTTTATCACTGTAATCAGCATGCTTCTTTAATGCTTCCTTCACCTGGTCGTAATCTCTATCGTCATAGATTGCCACTGAAATCTCGTGTGCAGCGAACAATCTATTTTCGTATTCTACTAAGCCTTCACTAAGAGGAGCATCCTTTTTCTTTCTCAGCTTAAGAATCTTGCTGCCTGCATTGTAATTGCCCATTGCAAGATGATATCCAATAACCAGTTCCAGATATTCGTCACAAACGTCAGCCAGCAGGCTGTGATCCTTGATATCTTTCTCGCCCTGGAACTGGATGAAGTACTTCAGTTCTTCGTAGAGTTCTGCAATTTTGTTTTCTCTAAGGTATTCCTGCATCTTAGGAATATCGTAATGGAAGTCTTTTATTCTTCTCTCTACCAGTTCCATTTTCGCTAAAGCAAATTCTCTCTGATAGTCAGTTCTCTCCTGAACGATCTGGATTCTAAGATCCTTAATATCTCTATGAGCCTTTCTCAGTGCAGGCTTGTCGAGAAGTGGGAGATAAATTGAAGTGAACTTCTCATAAGGTGTATAAATATCCTGGTTTAATCCATGTACCACCTGATTGCTTACTGTAGGAACACACATCCAGTCATCACCGTAGCTGAGTCTGAGTACTCTCTCTACCTGATTTACTACAGGGAATGGTTTGCCTTCAAATTCAATGTATCTTGGTTCGCCGAAGCTCTCCTTCGGGAAGATATAAGTTATTGTTCCCCATCTCATGCAGTAATAGCCAGCATCTTCCCAAGAACAGTTAGTAATCTTTGCCTTCAGTTCATCAGTAACTTTATCAAATCCTTCTTTCTTGCATCTTTCATAATACTCAAGGAAGAGTGGATAATCGAAGTCACTGTTTCCTTCCAATAACTGCTTATTAAGAATGAAATATGGTGAAAGAAGTTCTGTATAGAGCTTCATGTTCTTTCTCTGTTCCCATGCAGCATCTGGATCAGCAGGGAGCAGGTCAAAGATGAAGAACTCAACGAATTCTCCGCAGCATTCACCAATCATCATCTGAGAGCGCATCATCATTGTGCTTTCTTTGTCAACATAACGTCCAATAGGATTAAGGTAATCCTCTGTCATTTCTTCACAAACGAACGCTCTATTCTCTGGAAGTTCGTCCATGATTACAGCCTTGAACTTCTCCCAGTTGTCACTTGTTATATATAAATCAAGGTCGTCATCCCATGGCAGGAAGCCGCCATTTCTTACAGCGCCCAGTGAACCACCGGCTGCAAGATAATACGTAATATCGTGCTTTTTGCAGATAGCATCGATTTCTTCCAGCATTGCGAATAACTTACTTTGTAAATCTGTCATCTTATGTCCGTCCTAATCTATGTTTTATTTATACAGCTTCTGCCAGATACATACAGTTTCGAAGCCAACGCCTTCGTGCATTGCCTTAGCAACAGGAATGTAGTAGAAGGAGAAAACGTCTTTGTTTTCCTTCTTCAGTTCATTACAAATAGCAGCAAGTACTGGCTTTGATACGCCCTTACCTCTTGCTTCTGGAGCAGTCATAACGCCACCGATTACAGCAAGTTCTTTTGTCTCTGCATATGTACCTGCATGGCAAAGAATATTTCCAGTTTCTTCTGATCTGATTACCCAGTTTCTTCCGAAATTAGTTTCTTTTCTCTCAACGTACTGCTTATAAAGTGAGTCATATCCATATGGCTTGCCGATTGCTTCGTCAGAAGCGATGAGTTCAACAACCTCTGCCAGTTCTTCAACAGGTGCTGAATATGCCTTCTGTGCAGGCTCGATTTTGATATCCTTAAGTCCACCAACTGTACCCAGTTCAATTTTTAAGTCAGGGAAATAAGGTTCTAACTGTGAAACAGTTTCCTTCGCCCCGAATATGAGTTCACAGTTATTTTCTTTTATTAAATTAGCAACGTCTTCAACATCATATGTTGAGTTCTTGCTGTAAACCTGCATACCTGAATAGTACTTTGAAACGATGGCGCAGATTTCGTCATTCTCGTCCTTCTGCATCCAAACTTTATAAAGATCTGAGTCCAGTCCATATTCGAGCATATCAATGAATATGTACAGGCACTTGCCATAGTCTTTACCGATGTAATTTATAATCTGTTCCTGATTGCTTCCATTACAAAGCTGCATATAATCCGCCTTTCTAGCTATTAACTATCAAATTTATTATCTGTTCATAATCTCCTTGATTGCGTCTAAGAGAAGATCGTTATCTGCTACTGTATGGTTACCCATATGAGCTACTCTGAACAGCTTCTTGCCAAGTTCTCCACCGCTTGGATTTACTGTATAACCGTAATCGTTCTTCAGTGCCTCATATACTACCAGTGCATTGCCTTCTGGGAAAAGTACTGGAGTACCAGCGTTTGACAGTGGATATGAAGGATATTCAAGTCCTAATGCACCAAGCTTGCTTCTGAAGTCGAGAGCGATTTCTTCCACGTCAGCAACAATCTTATCAATTCCGATTTCGCAAAGGATATTGACTCTTCTCTGCCATTCAATTGCCAGTCTTACAGCTGGAGTGAATGGAGTCTGACCTCTCTCCATATTCTTAAGGTGATCCTTGAAATCAAGGTACATAATACCTGATTCAATACCGTTTACCTTCTCAACCATTCTTTCGCTAAGTGCTACGAAACTGAGTCCAGGAGCCAGTGAAAGTGCCTTCTGTGAGCTGAGGATAAGAGCATCGATACCGTGTTCTTTGAAATTAAGAGCATCGCAAAGGAATGAACTGATAGCGTCAACAACGAAATACATATCGTTCTTCTTGCAGTATGCGCTCAGCATATCGATGTCATAGTGCTGTCCTGTTCCACTTTCGTGAATGTTTACTAATAATCCTGTGTACTTACCTTCTCCTGCAGCAGCAACGATCATTTCTTCAGTGAGTGTTTCGCCATAAGGAACTTCAACTGGAGTATGTGGAATCTTATGGAGCTGGCAAAGCTGAACAAATCTATGTCCGAATGAGCCACCATCGATAACCAGAAGATTGTCATTAGCATGGAAGCAGTTCATAACAGTTGCTTCCATGCCTGCTGTTCCTGATGCAGTAAGAACAACCAGCTTATCATTAGCATCGCATCCTGCAAGTTCCATTAACTTAGCAGAAGCATCAAGCATAACATCTGAAAATTCCTGATTTCTGAAATATGGCACCTGTGCTGAACCCATTTCGAGGATTTCTGGATGCATTTCTACTGGTCCAAGTGTATATAATTTGCTCATTACTTTCCCTCCTTGATAATTGTTTCTAAAATCTCTGTAATCTTAATTGATTCTCTATTAAACAGTCCCATTGACTCAGTTCTGCCATTCTTAAGCATTGATGCAAACTGTCTGAGCAGGAACTTAAATCCGTTACCTTCGAAATTCATATTGAAGATTTCAGGCTCCGAGCTTCCAACCTTGTCTAACTCGAAGTAATTACCCTTCCACCAGTTATCTCTAAGTCTGATAGTACCCTTAGTGCCGATGATTTCCATCTTGTTCTCAACTCTGATCTGATTACCTACGTTGATTACAGCTTCACCAACAGGGTATTCAACGATAGCTGATGCGAATTCAATATTGCCATTTTCTTTAGCAGTTTTAGTGTGGATTGAAGTATAATCGCAACCCATGATTTTAACCATTGGGCAAAGCGCCATAGCCATCAGTCCGAAGAAGATATCATCGATAT
>JAGHTQ010000215.1 GCA_018065295.1 Candidatus Colimonas fimequi
ACATTCCTGCACCAGTATTCGCAACTATCGGCGACTCAACATTCTTCCACGCAGGTCTTCCTGGTCTTGCTAACATGCTCCAGCATAACGTTAACATGACACTGGTAATTCTGGACAACGGCTGGACAGGCATGACAGGCATGCAGATTAACCCTGGTACTGAACAGCAGTATCAGAAGCATGAATGGGTACAGCTTGACATCGTTGAGACTGTAAGAGGTATGGGCGCTAAGAACCTTTGGGTTGTAGACGCATACGATGTTCCTGCAGTAGCTAAGGCTACAGAAGAAGCTCTTAAGACTGAAGGCCCTAAGGTAATCATCTCAAGAAGAGAGTGCGCTACTCAGGCAGGTCGTCACCGTGGCAAGTATAACGACGTAACAGTTGTAGAAGATAAGTGTATCGGATGTAAGAAGTGTATCGTTAAGAGCGGCTGTGCTGCACTGTTATATGATGCAGCAGCTAAGAAGGTTAGCATTGATGCTAAGCTCTGCAACGGCTGTACAGTATGTACAAACGTATGCCCAACAGATGCAATTGACATCAAGGATCTGGGAGGTGACAAGTAATGAGCAAGCATTTTGACATTTATATCGTAGGCGTTGGTGGTCAGGGCGTACTGACTATCTCAAACTTAATTACACAGGCGTGTGTAGCTAAGGACTTAGGCGTTAACTACTACCCAACTAAGGGTATGACTCAGCGTGGCGGTTTCGTTAAGGCACAGGTTCGCTGCGGAAGAGAACCTGGAACATATTCACCAAGTATCGCACCTGCAGGTGCTGACCTGGTAATCTCAATGGAACTTGCAGAAACACTTAAGGCAATTCCATACGCTAAGAAGGGCGCTGACTTCGTAGTATTCGGCGACAGATGGCTCCCAGCAGGCGTACAGATGGGTAAGGACAGCTATCCTACAGTAGAAGAAGTAATCGGCGAAATCAAGAAGGCTGGCGGTAATGTAATCTACCTGAATCCTGAAGATAAGCCAGAGAAGATGAGAGCAAACCTGTATATCCTGGGTTCAGTAATGGCTCACACAGAACTGTCAGAACTGATCTCACTGGAATTCCTCCAGGAACTGATTGCTAACAAGTGGCCTAAGGTAGCAGAAGGCAACCTGGCAACAGTTAAGGCTGGCGCAGAAGCTAAGATTACAGATTAATAGGGGTACTCATAATGGAAATTAACGGATTATTTTATCCTAAGGCAGTTGCAGTCTTCGGCTCAGCTGGAGAAGGCAAACTTGCGAATATATTAGTAAATAGCATTTTGGAAGGCGGTATGGATAACGTGTGCATCGTTAACCCTAAGGGCCTTTCAGTTGGCCCGGCTCAGGGCTACGTTTCACTCCTTGACGTACCACATGATATCGATATGGCTGTTATCGCATCACCTGCTAAGACAGTTAACGGCATCATGGAGGACTGCGGCAAGAAGGGCGTTAAGTTTGCAGTTGTTATCAGTTCAGGCTTCTCAGAAGCTGGTAACCACGAGGGCGAAGAAGAAGTTATCGCTACTGCTAAGAAGTACGGTATAAGATTCATCGGTCCTAACTGCGCTGGCATGGTATGTACACAGGGCAAGCTGGCACCTACACTGGAGACAACTCCACCGGAAGGTAATATTTCAATCATTTCCCAAAGTGGTGCTGTAGGCGGTTCATTCATGGCTCTCGCTGAGCAGAACGGTGTTGGTATCTCTAAGTTCATCAGCTACGGTAATGGCGGTGACCTGACTGCACTGGATCTTCTCAGATACCTGAAGGAAGACCCAGACACTAAGGTTATTGCCCTTTACAACGAATCAATTCCTAACGGAAGAGAGTTCATGGAAGCAATCAGAGAAGTATCTGCCGTTAAGCCAGTAGTAATTGTTAAGGCGGGCCGCTCTAATGCAGGTTCACGTGCAGCAATGTCTCACACTGGATCAATGGCAGGAGCTGACGCAGTTACAGATGCAGCACTCAAACAGTGCGGCGCTATCAGAGTAGAAACTCTCGTTGATTTATTCGACGTATGCAAGGGCTTCACTATGATGCCT
>JAGHTQ010000012.1 GCA_018065295.1 Candidatus Colimonas fimequi
TCACCAACAGACATCTTGTTTCTCTGTTCAACGGAAGCCATTCCTGTAGTTTCATCATAATCAAGAACCTTGCCGATGAAACTGTATTCTCTAGTGTAAGCACTAGTCTGATAGTTCTGGTCTTCGTTAGTTGGCTTGTCATAGTAGAAACCAGTTGTAAACTCTCTATGACTTGCCTTGAGCATTTCTGTGTACCATTCTTCATTGAACTGGTAATTGTCAGGATCAGCGTAGTAAGCATCGATTGCCTTCCTATATGCGCTGACAACAGTTGCAACGTAGAATACGCTCTTCATACGGCCTTCAATCTTAGCTGAAATGACTCCTGCATTGATAAGATCTGGAAGATGCTTAAGCATGCATAAGTCCTTAGAGTTCATGATATATGTGCCGCGATTATCTTCTTCAACTGGATAATATTCGCCAGGTCTCTTCTCTTCGACCAGCTTATACTTCCATCTACATGGATGAGCACACATTCCTCTGTTAGCATCTCTGTCAATCATGTAATTGCTCAGAAGACATCTTCCTGAATATGAGATACACATTGCACCGTGAATGAATGATTCCAGTTCCATTGTTTCTGGAATATTAGCTCTGATTTCACGGATTTCTTCAAGTGTCAGTTCTCTAGCAAGCACCAGTCTCTTAACGCCGTTGTTATGCCAAAAGTTGGCTGTAACGAAGTTAGTCATGTTAGCCTGTGTTGACATGTGTAATTCTGCATTAGGGATTACTTCCTTAAGAATGGTAATTACACCAGGGTCTGACACGATGAAGGCATCGATAGGAATATGCTTAATACGCTCTAAATAGGCTCTCAGAGGCTGTATATCTTCGTTGTGGGCAAATATATTCATTGCCATGTGACAACGTGCTCCACGGTCGTGTGCATACTGAACACCCTCTTCTATTTCTTCAACAGTAAGGTTTCCTGCACCTGCTCTAAGTGAGAACATCTCACCACCGAAGTAAACAGCGTCTGCGCCGTAATCTACTGCAATTTTTAGTTTCTCCAGATCACCTGCTGGAGCCAGTAATTCTAGTTTATTCATTCTTAGTAATCACGCTTAATGATACTCCGTCACCTACGGAAAGGACGCAAGTATCAGCGTACTCCTGATTAGTTATATATTCGAGGAAATTACGCATGTGTCTAATGCTGGTCTTATATCTCTTCCTTCTGTCAAATTCACTTGAAGCTGTCATTCCCTTCATGAGAATGTTATCGCAGATAATAAGTCCGCCATCTGTAAGCAGCTCACATGCTCTATCCCAGTAATACTTGTAATAGCTCTTGGCTGCATCGATGAAGACAACATCGTAAGGTCCTTCTAAATCCTTAAGAACTTCAGATGCATCACCAACAAGAACTTCAATCTTGTCTTCGAAACCGAATTTCTTGATATTCACTCTGGCATCTTCTGCAATGTCTGGATCGATTTCAATTGTTGTAACGTCGCATCCACATCCATTAACAAAAGTGCAAGCTGAATATCCAATTGCTGATCCGATTTCAAGAAGTCTTGATGGCTTCTTAATTCTCAGCAAATTAAGAATTAATTCTTCAACATCTCGCTGAATGATCTTAACGTGTTCCTGTTCAGCGAAATCTCTCAAATCAGCAAGTTCTTTGTTACCACATTTATAGAGGCTATATATGTATTCCTCTACAACCTGATTTGTTATGTTATACGTGCTCATTTATCTTAATACCACTTGTTCTCCTGAATTGCCTTGATGTGTTCGTCAAGTGTTTTAGAATAAATAACTGTTCCATCTTCCTTAGCGAAGAAGTAGATGTAGTCAGTCTTCTCATAATTGAGTGTATCTTCCATTGTTCCCTGTGATGGGTTGCAAACTGGGCCGATTGGAACTCCTGTGTACTTGTAAGTGTTGTACTTGGAATCAATTTCAAGGTCAGCCTTTGATACAGCTACAGTCTTCTTCTGGTGTGCATAGAGTACTGTAATATCACTCTGAAGCATCATGCCCTTATTAAGTCTGTTCATGAATACGCCAGCAATTGTAGGTCTGTCCTTCTCGAATAATGATTCGTTCTCAACAACTGATGCCAGTGCCAGGAACTGGTGAATTGTCATTCCGCTTGCTTCGATCTGTGGCTGTAATTCTGTTAATACAGAGTCAGTCTTATCAAGGATGCTTGCTGTTGCATCTTCGATAGTGATGTCATCGCCTGATACGAAGTAAGTTTCAGGATAAAGATATCCTTCAAGCGGGAACATGATTCCATCCTGAAGAATAGCATCTGTCAGGAACCAGTACTTATCGATAAGCTCATTGAGATATGCTCTATCGTTCCACTTAGCCATGATTTCATCTGAACTTAAATTTAAGTCCTTAGCCATTGATTCTGCAGCCTGTGGAACAGTTGCTCCTTCAATAATTGTGAACTTCTCCTTAGATACGTAGTTGAAATCACCTGTGTTAATTGCTCTCATCATTTCAGTAAATGACATTGATGGGCTAAACATGTAAGTGTTAGCCTGCAGGCCATTATATCTGCCGATTCTAGCATTTACCTTAGCACAGTTAAGGTTCTTAACAAGACCCTGTTCGTCGAGAATATGTACGATTGAGGAAGCTCCGCTTCCCTGAGGAATAGTAACTGCAACTAATTCATCATTATCAGGATCAACTGGACCAAGACCTGAAATATAGTAGCCACCGCCAGCACCAACGATAAGGATAAGAACAGCTAAAATTACAATTATTTTCTTCATTGATGTCCCCTTTTCTCAATTCAAAAACAAAAGGGACGAGTTCACGTCCCTTTAAGGTTTAAAACTTATTTTGATCTTCCGAGATAGTCACCTGTTCTTGTGTCGATCTGGATAATTTCACCTTCATTAATGAAGATAGGAACCTGAATAACTGCGCCTGTTTCTACTGTTGCAGCCTTTGTTACGTTAGTTGCTGTGTCGCCCTTAACGCCAGGTTCAGTATCGATAACCTGAAGGTCAACGAAGTTAGGTGCATCAACCTGGAAAGCATTGCCCTTGTAGAACTTGATTGTTGCTTCATCGTTTTCTCTCAGGTACTTCATTGCTTCTTCAACCTGGTCGAAAGTAAGAGGAATCTGATCGTAAGTTTCAGGATCCATGAAGTAGTACAGTTCGCCATCATTGTACAGATACTGCATTGTCTTAGTTTCGATGTGTGCTTTTGGGAACTTAGCTGTTGGGTTGAATGATTCTTCCTTAATAGCTCCTGTAAGGATGTTCTTATGCTTAGTTCTTACGAAAGCTGCGCCCTTACCTGGCTTAACGTGCTGGAAATCCAGTACCAGATGTGGCTGTCCATCAACTTCAAATGTAATACCTTTTCTGAAATCACCTGCTGTAATCATA